>JBBRQP010000027.1:0-34167 GCA_038226175.1 Gloeobacterales cyanobacterium | reverse complement strand
TTGGGTGACGATTGAAGAAGTGGAAGAGCGATTAGAGCAACGATGTCGTAGTTTATCAAAGCAGACCGAGTTGCTCAAGAGATACTTGTTCTACCATTGGTGGCCCAGAACAAAAACCTGCTAATCAAACGGAAAGAGTATAAGACGATTTTTGCACAGCAACTGACCCACTTTTCACTCCTCTTGTTATGTACAACACACCATCTCCGTTACAGTAAACCGATAAAAAACAATAAAACAGTTCATCTCAAACAATCGTCTGAAATTAAAGTTTTTTCGCTATTCTGATCAGCAGCCTAAAGCAACCAAAACTCGAAATTGAAGTTTTAGCCGCTCTCATAAAGTAGTTGCCTTTAAAAACTTGCTTCCATACCAACGCGGAAGGTAGTCCCTGGTGCATTAATACGATTAGAGCTGTTGAAAATATCAAATACCCCACCCGTTAAGGTCAAAGCTGCACCCAACGGCGCGCGCGCTGTCAGATCAAAGCGACTATAACTGGGAAAAGCATAGGTACCGACCACGGGTGTATCTCCCACCAAGTTGCCCGATAGCGCGGCGGTAAAACCTGGGTCAGCATAGGTCAAGCGCATCCCTGTGGTGTGATAAGGAATTTGGGCAAGCGGATAGCCATAGAGCAAACCTCCGCCTAGGAGTGGATTACCCGGCACAATCGGGTCAGCAAAAGGATCACCCACCGCCGTTGCATCAACAATAGATTCGGTAAAGGTCACACGCCACTTGGGATCAAATCGCCAATCAAATAGAAAATCCCAACCCACTGTTTTTTGGGCTTGGAGGTTTTCCGGAGCTGTAATTGTGACTTGGGGTGTTGTATCCGTCGCAGGAATAATTTGCTGAATGACCCCTTCTGTCAAACGATTAGTTAGATCAATACGATAGTAAGAGGCTCGAAATACCGCTGTTGGACTGACCTGAATATCAAAACCAATATCATAACTGACCCCATTTTCTGGCTTGAGGTTAGGGTTAGGCTGATCAATCGCTGTCGGAGGATTGCCAGTAGTAAACAAAGCTCCTAATTGCGAAAGACCTGGCACCTTAAAGCTCTGCTGCCAGTTGGCTCGTAACCCAAAAGTCTCTTGTCCTTTAATGCCGCCAAAGTTATAGCGAATACCCGCTCCCGAAGTTGTGTACGTGCCAAAGAAGATATCTGTAGTAATGCGCGAACCAAAGTTGACAATTACAGCATCATCAAATAACTTCAAGTCTTCTGTCGCATAGAGTGCCCAAGAAGAACGTTCTTTGTCAAAGGCTGCAAAACCAAATTCATTGACTACGCCAAAGGGTTCGCCAGCAATCGTGGACTGCGTACTGCGGTCAGTACGAAATTCAAAGCCAGCGTTAAAAACATTACCAGGATACAGTTGGGCGGTGTAACGTACTTGAGCGGTGATATTACGATTTACCACATAGTTTTGGGGACTGATAAAAGCATTATCTCCAAATGTGTTTTTCACAAAGATTTGGGTCGTCAAGGTATTCAACTCACTTAAATTCCAGTCCCAAGTCAGATTGAGGCCAAATTCATCTTCTGCGGAGTCGCCTGAGCCCTTACCTAACAAGTTGGTGGTGTAATAGGGCTTCAAATAATTAGTGGTGTAACATTGCACACCTGGACCACCGAGGGGCGACCCCTGGAACCCAGGAGGGAAGTAGGAACATCTGTTACCAAATTGACCACTCGAACTGCGACGGGTGTTTTGTTGCTGAGCATAAATAGTAATCGTGTGTTCTTTGGCGGGCTTAAAAATTAGCTTGCCATAGTAAAAATCACTAAACGTATAGGCAGATTGGTATTGAGCGGGCGGAAAAGTATAACTTCCTTGAAAGGTCGTTGAAGTGCTATTGCCAGGTAGACCAGAAGGATTATCAGAAACAGTAATACCATTACCAAAAGGGTCTTTGACAGTGGTGTTGCCCTGCAAAAAACTATTGATAGCAGCAGTATGAACATAGCCTACTTGATAGCCAAAAAATCCAGCCTCTGTAGGGTCTCCTTTACCGCCTGAGTATTCCAGGGCATAGTTACTAAAGCCGTAACTGCCAAACTCGGCTAACGCTCGTAATTTAGGCGGCCCCGAGGGAATGGTTGTAATGATATTGATAACACCCGCGATCGCATCAGCTCCATAGCGTAGCGTGCCACCACCTGTCACAACTTCAATTCTATCTACGTTAAAAACAGGAAGTTTAGAAATATCCGAAGCCCGATTATTGGAAGAACGCCCCAAGGGACGTCCATCTTGAAGCAAGACAAAACGCTGGTCATCAAAGCCACGAAAGAAATTATTACCCCGATTATCTAAACCACCCAAAGCATCTGCTAGGGCAAAACCAGGAATGATACTTAGCGCATCAGAAATTGTGGCAGCACCTGAGGCTTTAATATCTTCTTTGTTAACAATATAAGTAGTCTGTGTATTTTCGCGTTCTGTGGTACGCCGACGTTGGGCTGTTACATTAAATTCACCCAAGAGATCGACGGGTTCATTATCATCCGCATCCGCAACAGGTGTGGCTTTTTGAGCAACCACTACGGGTCTAGCCACAGGTTCTGATGGGTAAGCTCCCGCTACGCCGAGTAGAGCATTGGCATTACTAGCTGCCGGCAAATTGTGCGCTTGGGCGATGGGTTCGGCTTGGCAAGAGGTAGTGGCTAGGGTGGCAAAAATTACTAGACAACAAAGCATTACTCTTGAGTTGAATTGACTGGCTGTCTGTGATCTAAAACAATTTTTTGACACACGGTGATCCATGACCTACTCCTCTTGTGATTTAGAACACATGTTGAGATTATGGTAGATCTACTATGAATCACTAAAAGTTCAGGATAAACACTCTACCCAACTTCTGAGGATTTTAGGCTACGCTAACAAAAAAGACTGAGTTTGCCATGACTTTAGCTAAAGCCAACCGTCTCCTACACGAAAAATCTCTGTACTTGCGTAAACATGCGTACAATCCGGTAGCGTGGTGGCCGTGGTGTGCTGAAGCTCGACAATTGGCACAAGAACTAGACCGCCCGATTTTTTTATCAATTGGTTATAGCAGTTGTCATTGGTGTACAGTGATGGAAAATGAAGCTTTTTCTGATCCTGCGATTGCCAATTATTTAAATGATCATTTTATTGCTATCAAAGTAGATCGTGAAGAACGCCCTGACCTTGATAGTATTTATATGCAAGCCCTACAATTAATGCAAGAACAGGGCGGTTGGCCTTTGAATATTTTTCTTACGCCTAATGATTTAGTGCCATTTTATGGTGGGACTTATTTCTCAATTGATGCCCGTTATGGACGATCAGGATTTTTGCAAATATTAGAGTTACTTTATGCCTACTACAAACACCAGAAAACTGACTTGAATGCCCGCAAATTGCGTTTGATGGATGTGCTAACTTCGAGTAACCATTTAGGGATTGGTAAGAGTATTGCCCAAGATAGCTTACGCCCAGCAGCAAGTGCGATTTTACCAGCCGTAACCCGTCAAACTCAGGGTATAAGTTTTCCGATGATTCCCTATGCTGATTTTCTATTACGCCTCAGTCGTTTTAGTTGGCAAGAACTCCATAATGCTTTAGTTGAGCGCACCCTAGATCGAGGCTTAGATTTAAGTTTGGGGGGTATCTTTGATCAAATTGGTGGTGGCTTTCATCGTTACACCGTCGATAGTCAGTGGACGGTTCCTCATTTTGAGAAGATGCTCTACGATAATGGACAAATCATCGAGTATTTGTCTAATTTATGGCGTAGTGGGCAACAGGAACCAGCCTTCCAACGGGCTGTCGAACTAACTGTAAACTGGCTCGATCGAGAAATGACCGCACCTGAAGGGTACTTTTATGCTTCACAGGATGCTGATTCGGAAGGTGAAGAGGGTAAATACTATGTTTGGACGTTAGATGCATTACAGGCAATCTTAGGCAAGACTACAGTTCAACAACTAGAACAAGAGTTTTTTTTATCAATAGCAGGTAACTTTGAACATGGTACAAATGTATTCCAGCGTCGTAACATAGGAGCTTTAAGTTTAGATAGTGAGCAAGCACTTAAAATATTATTAGCCAATCGTCAAAACCGTATTGCTCCTGTTACCGATACCAAAATGATTGTGGCCTGGAATTGCTTACAAATTTCTGGTTTGTGTGCTGCAAGTGTTGCTTTTGATCGCCCTGACTATCTAGAACGGGCTACGCATTGTCTGCAATTTATTTTAGAGAATCAATTTTTGGCAGGGCAACTATACCGGGTAAACTATGAAGGTACGCCCAAAATTTTGGCGACAGCTGAAGATTATGCGCTACTCATCCGGGCTTTACTAGATATCTTTGAAGTGACACAAAATAGTAGCTGGTTTGCTGCGGCTCAAAAGATTCAAACTGAGTTTGATACCTATTTATTGGATACCGAATCAGGGGGCTACTACACAGCCCGCGCCGCAAATAAGGATGAACTAATCGTGCGCGAAAAAGATTATCAAGATGATAGTACACCAGCCGCTAATGGAATTGCTGCTCAAAACCTATTACGGTTGTTTGCTCTGAGCGATCAACCTACCTATCTCAAGCAAGCTGAGCAGATCCTATTAGCTTTTACGCAAATCATTGAACAATTTCCGCGCGCGTGTCCTAGTTTGTTGAGTGCGGTTGATCTGTACTGGAATCTTAGTCTAGTACAAACATTTCCAGAGAGTCATAGTACCCAAGTAAAATTGCAACAAGCCTATTATCCAACTACCGTATACAAGCAAATCCTACGCCCTGTAGATACTGAACACGCTATCGCGTTGGTTTGCAAAGGCACAACCTGTCTTACCCCAGCAAAATCAGAAGCCGAGCTTTATGCTCAATTACAAGAAATCACAGAGCGTGTCAATTAAAAGATGCCTCTTATAAAGTCTCCCAAAATTTTTCCAGTTGTCTAAAAAGCTCATAATTAGCTTCAGGGAAAGCATAGTTAACTAGCTCCTTTGGTTCCACCCAGTGTACCCGTTGACTCGCTAAAGGTTGGAGTATCCCTGTGAGATAACGACAATGATAAGCCTCAATTATTAAGGTGAACTGTGGATAGCTATGTTCGATCACTACTAATAGTTCTTTCACCTCAATATTAATGCCTAGCTCCTCTTTTATTTCTCGTAAAAGTGCTACTTGAGGTGTTTCTCCTAGCTCCATTTTACCCCCTGGCAATTCCCATAAATTAGCCATCACGCCACTGTCAAGACGTTGGTCGATAAGTATTTTGTCATCTTGGACAATAACACCAACTACGATCTGTTTAGATATTTTAAGCATGGCCTGACTCTAAAGTTTCTAACACATGCTCAATCGCTAATTCTACGTGAGCGAGATGGGTACCACCTTGCACATAAACTGTATAAGGTTCGCGTAAGGGGCCATCGGCGGACAGCTCAATCGTGCTGCCTTCAATAAAAGTACCGCCTGCCATCAAGACATTATCCGCGTAGCCGGGGACAATATCTGGCACTGGTTCTAGATAAGAACTAATCGGCGAATATTCCTGAATAGCCCGACAAAAACTTTGAATTTTTGTCGGGCTACCTAATTGAATAGCTTGAATTACGTCGGTACGCAACTCTAATGGTTTGGGGTTAACGGCATAGCCTAATGTATCAAATGTCCAAGCCCAGAGATGCGCCCCTTTGACCGCTTCACCAACAATACCAGGAGCCATAAAAAGTCCCTGGAAAAGTAACCGATTGAGATCCATAGATGAGCCGCCTTCACGACCGATACCCGGAGCGGTCAGGCGACAGCAAGCTCTCTCAACCAACTCAGTTTTACCGGCGAGATAACCCCCAACCGGAGCAATAGTACCGCCAGGATTTTTGATTAAAGAACCTGCCATCAGATCAGCGCCCACCATCGTTGGCTCTTGGGTTTCGACAAATTCTCCATAACAGTTATCAACAAAACAAATACACTCAGGATTCTGCTCTTTAATTATACTGATCATTTTTTTGATCTCGGCAATAGTAAGACTCTTACGCCAACTATAACCACAAGATCGTTGGATCAAGACTAAGCGCGTATCTTCATTGATGGTAGTTGCCAGACTTGCCCAATCGACTTGCCCATCAATAAGTTCTAGTTGCCGATAGCTGATCCCAAAATCTCGTAGTGAGCCATTATTTTCGCCCCGTAGCCCAATTACTTCTTCGAGGGTATCGTAGGGCGCACCACACACCGCTAGCAGCTCATCACCCGGTCGCAAAACTCCAAATAGAGCACAGGCAATGGCATGAGTTCCTGAGACTAATTGCACCCGTACTGCTGCTGACTCGGCTCCTACGATTTGTGCAAAAACCTGATCTAATACTTCGCGGCCCAGGTCATCATGACCATAGCCTGTAACTCCCGCAAAATGCTGTGGCCCAATGCGATGATCACGGTAGGCTTGCAAAACCCGCTTCAGGTTAATCCGTATCCGCCCTTCGACCTCCTGCCAAATATCCTGTAATTGCGCTGTTGCTTGACGATGCATGCTGTTTCCCAAAAAAATAAGGACAGCCTTACAACTGCCCTTACAATCTCATCTGATCCTGTCACTTTTGGCAAGCGCGTCTACTTGCTATAAAAAGCCACTAGACCGCCACTGTTGTTACTCGGACCGCTGCTTTTGAGGTATTGCTTAGCACTCGTGTCACCTTTGAGATAGGCATCCCAAAAGGCGACACTGGCGCTTTCGAGATAGGTATGAATGTAGGCTTGGGTATCGGGACTCACCGTTTTGCCACTTTGCTCACCATTCCCCCCATTGCGTCGTCCACCACCCCGGCGACCGCCGCCTTCGCCGCCCCGGCTACCTTTGGCATCGTTATAGGAAGAGTGGGTCGCACCAGTGATGACCATATGGTACTTGTCGCCATTGGGCATAAATTTGTAGGCTTCGGCGCGTAACGTATCCCCCCGGTCATTGGTGCCAGCCACTGTCATAAAAGGCATGGTAACTTGACTCCAAGCATTAGAGTCAAGACCACGTGTTTCGCCACCAGTCGGTGAAATGCCGATTAAGGCTTTGATGCGAGGGTCCTTGAAACTAGTATTCTGAGCTGAGCCCGTATCAACCAAAGCTCCCCCGACCAAGAAACTGGTATAGGCTCCAAAAGAATGTCCAGCTACGCCCACGCGATTGACATCCAATTTACCTTTGAGGGCAGGAATTTGCTGTTGTAATCCGCCCAAAGTGTCAATAATGGCGGAGATATCCTCAGCCCGACCCGCCCACATGGTGCTATCAGTGTTAGCGCGTTGGGTAAAGGCTTTGCGGTCATTACCGACTTCATCACGTATATCCCGGTCAGCGTGCGTAGGATGAATGACGACATAGCCTTGGCTGGCCCAAAAATTACTCAGGTAAGCAAAGGCTTCTTTGGAGCCACCGCCGCCGTGAGAAAAAATAATCACCGGAAAAGACCCGGAAGCGTTGGGGTAGTAAATTTTGAGAGGAATCGAACGGTTACGTTTGTTATCGTTGATATTAAGATCATCCAAAATCCCGACCCCAAAAGAACCGGGAGTAGCTTTATAAAGACCAGAAGTCGGATAGGTACTCGTGCCACCATAACTGTAAGCAGGGGCAATTTGGGTCTGCGCTGCGAGCCGGGAGGGGGTGTGTATAAGACCTAGCGTCGCGGCTAAAGCCATGGAGCTCGCAAATAAACCTAGGGCACGGATTCGGGTAATGTGCATGGCTGTCTCACAGGGGAGTTTGTAGTATTTACGACGAATTTTAAACTAATAAGTTCAGCAAAACCGTCTCCCCCAAGACAGAGTCTCGCCAGATGGGACATAATTGGGCATGGCTAAGACATTTTTATTGGTAGATGGGCATTCTTTGGCCTACCGTGCCTACTGGGCTTTCCAGCGGGGGCAAGAAGGTGGGTTGCGAACCCGCGATGGGGTTCCGACCAGTATCACGTTTGGCTTCCTCAAGGCTTTATTTGAGGTGCTGGCTAAAGAAGAATTTGCGGGCTGTGCGGTGGCTTTTGACCATTTTTTGCCGACTTTTCGCCATGAAAAAGATGATACCTACAAAGCTGGTCGCCCCGCAACTCCCGTCGAATTTATTCAGGATATGGATAACCTGAAACAGATCCTAACGGTGATGAATTTACCTACGCTTGAATCTATTGGTTTTGAGGCTGATGATATTTTGGGAACCTTAGCCTGCGAAGGTGCAAAAGCTGGATTTACGGTCAAAATTCTCAGTGGCGACCAGGATTTATTTCAACTGGTCAATGATTACATCAAAGTTTTGCAGCCCAATCGTCTCGGCGGTATCAGTGAGTTTGGCGCACAAGAGATTTATGACAAATTAGGCGTATGGCCTAAGCAGGTTATTGATTACAAAGCCCTACGCGGTGATAGCTCTGATAATATTCCCGGAGTCAAAGGTATCGGCGAAAAAACGGCAATCCAACTGTTACAAACCTATCCTGACCTCAAAACTATTTATGAGCATCTGGATGACATCAAAGGTTCTGTCCAGAAGAAACTACTCGAAGGCACCGCATCCGCGCAACATTCCTACTGGATGGCAACTATTCGTACGGATGTTCCATTAGCGTCCGATATTGCAGCGTGTAATTGGCAGGGCTTTGACCTCCAGAAAGTAAAACCCCTACTCGAAGCCTTGGAGTTCAAAAATCTGATTCGTCAAGTCGAACGCTTTGGTCAGCATACCGCTCCTGTGATCGAGAGTGAAGACCTCTGGTTTGATTTCAAACCGCTCACGCCATCAAGTCATCAGGTGACTATTGTTGACACTACTGAAGGATTTGAGACATTTTTGACGCGGTTATTGACTCAAACTGGTTCCGTGGCCTGGGATACGGAAACAACGGGCTTAGACCCGCACCAAGCAGCTTTGGTGGGTCTCGGTTGTGCTTGGGAGGTGCAAGAAGCCTTTTATTTACCCTTGGGTCATCTGGAGGGTAATAACTTAGATCTAGCTCTCGTAATTGATGGGCTGCAGGCTTATTTTACTGACCCGAGTAGACCTAAGATTTTTCAAAATACTAAGTTTGACCGCTTAATTTTACGCAAACAAGGTATTGAGCTGGCAGGTGTTGTTTTTGACCCGATGCTGGCAAGCTATGTCCTACAACCCGATGGCGATCATGGCCTATCGGCTCTGACTAGAACACTTTTGGAAGTAGAGACAACTTCCTATGAGCAGTTAGTGCCTAAGGGTAAAACCATTGCCGAGATTGCAATTCCCAAAGTTGCTGATTATTGCGCGATGGATGCTCTGTGTGCCTATCGAGTCAGTGAAAAACTACAGCTTAAACTCGCTGAGATCCCCCAACTTGCCCATGTTTTTTACCAGTTAGAACTACCGCTCGAACCGGTGCTTGCCGATATGGAATGGCTTGGCATTAGAATCGATAGTGATTATTTACACCAATTCTCAGCTGAGTTGCAACAACAACTAACCCAACTCGAGCAAAAAGTTTATATTGAGGCGGGAACGACTTTTAATCTCAATTCACCGAAACAATTAAGTGAAGTTTTATTTGACCAATTACAACTTTCAACCCGCAAGACCCGCAAAACAAGCCTTGGCTGGTCAACGGATGTCAATGTCTTAGACAAATTGCAAGGGGATCATCCGGTTATTGATAGTATCTTGGAATATCGTACTTTATCAAAGTTGCGCTCGACTTATGTGGAAGCTCTACCCCAACTCGTTAATCCCATAACTGGGCGCATTCATACAGACTTTAATCAAGCGGTGACTGTAACCGGGCGACTAAGTTCTTCTAATCCGAATTTGCAAAATATCCCTGCTCGCACGGAGTTTTCTCGTCGCATTCGCACGGCCTTTATACCAGCTGAAGGTAACTATTTAGTGGCGGCAGATTACTCACAGATCGAGTTGCGGATCTTGGCACATGTGAGTGAAGAACCGATCCTAATTGAGACGTTTAATCAGAACGGTGATATCCATACGCGCACTGCCCAGCTGTTATTTAAACGTGATAGGGTGACAGCTGATGAACGTCGTCTTGCCAAAACTATTAACTTCGGGGTTGTGTATGGGATGGGTGCTCAACGCTTTGCCCGTGAAGCTGGCATGGGTTCGGTCGAGGCACAACAATTTCTGGAGAGTTTTTATACAACCTATCCTCGAGTTTTTGCCTACCTGCGCGAGACGGAAAAATCTGCCCAAGAGCAGGGTTATGTGGCAACATTGTCTGGTCGCCGTCGCTATTTCCCCCATCTCAAAGAGTTACCAACCAATCAAAAATTAGCGGCGTTACGACAAGCAATGAATGCGCCAATTCAAGGTACAGCAGCGGATATTATTAAGCAAGCAATGATTACCTTACAACAAGAATTAGTTGCTTATAAAACTCGTATGCTTTTACAAGTCCATGATGAATTGGTTTTTGAGGTTCCTCAAGCAGAATGGTCGGTGATGGAAGCCTTGATTCGTAACACAATGGAGCAGGTATTTCCGATGCGGGTACCGCTCAAGGTAGAGATTCATGCTGGCTCAACTTGGCTTGAAGCTAAATAGGCAGCTCTGTCCCAATCGTAAGGCTAAGGCTTCAAGGAAAAAATCTGAACTATTAAAACTAAGTACCTTTATAACGAGATCAGCTATTTTTATGGGAGCAGAGCAATACCGGATTGCAATAACTTTAGTGCTCCAGGTAGCACAGCACAACTACCATGCTTCTCGCTGCTCCGCTTCCTGATTTCCCTATTTAATCGAGATGAAAAGGCAGTTACTGTTTTGAAATCCCAAGAATCCACGCTGGAGAGGTTGTTAACCACTGACTCCCATGCTTTAGCTCTTACTTGGGTGTTGTGATTGGTGTGCGATTTTCCTAGGCCGTTTCTTGTAAGCGTGCCAAGATAGAGTTGAACCAGCCCCCAATCATCGGCTGCGTATCGAAACGTCGTTCCATGGCAGTATTTCGGATTTAACGGTACACGTCGTGGGGTAAATTCGGAACCAGTGCCAAGAACATATAGCTGAAGGGTTACACATTTCCACTTCTCCCCGTTAGAGTACGTACGATCAAACTGTGCTAAAACCTCAGCACTGGAATAAAAACGCTGCAATGGGCGCTCATAATCAGAGGCCAACTTGTATACATGACACATCTTTTCAGCGAAAAGCCATGAAAGGATGCCTTCATGATCATCAGGTGTTGCATAGAAATCGCAATTTGGCATTTGCAAAAAGACCTCTAAGGCCTTTATTGTACATATCATCAGTTTTTGTGACAGAGCTATTCTTAACTAAAATATTCTCAGCAGCATCAAGATTATGTAATTTACAATAATACTCATAATTTCCTGCTCAAAATGATTTAACAGCGTAGGAACCTCACCAGAAATATTCTTTTTCTGACAGATAGCTCGGTACACCATTTGGCCTCACAGAAAGATGCACTAAGTGATCAGGGACTTGGTTTTGTTCTATATATTCATTGATTTCTGCCTGATTATCAAGATAGAAACTTAAGGCATCAAATATCTGCGCCAGATTCAGATGGAGCGAATGATTGAGGATTTCTTCTGGCATAGTACCCATGCGCCACAAACCGGCAATAGCGCGAACTGCTGTTTGTGTACCAGTAATAATTGGTTTTCTGCTTAAAATCTCAGAAGTTACGAGTAATATAGCGGGAAAGCGTTTCAGGAGGCATAAAACAAGCTCCTTAAAAGAGCTATGACACTATTAGTTTACTAAAAAAAGATAAGATATCCTGATCATACTAGCTTTACACAATTTCATCTGCGTATTTGCAACAAGTACTACTTGCTATCATGCAAATGATAACGCCATAGCTTTATCTACCACAGGCCAAAACTTGGCGCATAGGGAAGGGACTGTACTCGTCTCTGTTATCTCTAATACAGCCACTTACCGTTTTATATGTCAACTTAGAACTACAACGGGGAGCCTGCCCTATGAATAAGCTCATCCTTTACACTGGTTTACTGATTGCTGTCCCGCCCTTCGGTCTCTTTCAACTCGTGACCGATAAACGGATGACCAATGCCGAAAAAATTATTGCCTGCAGCATCGGCCTACCCCTAGGCTTGGTGCTCTATGCCGTGGTGTATTTACTTGTGCGGGGGTTTTTCTTCCCCGGCTAAGTCCAAAATCCAATTGACCAAAGCCTCAGCCGCTGAGGGCACGATATGGACTGGCACAGATAACGCCGCGCGGACTTGGGTCAAGGTCACACTATCAAGAAATTCTTCACTCTCACGTAACATCAGGGCTGGCAATAGCACCCCATCACCAAGGGGAAGATCTTGCAGACCACGCAATATATCAGCTCCTGTCAGTAAACCCGTCACCGTAATACGATCACCCCAAAAATTACTTTTTAGGGGCAGTAACTCTAAGGTTAAGTTTTCAATTTGATTAAGCCGCTCAGCAACAGGCTGAAAAACTTCCGCTACAGCCTGACCGACTACCCAATGTAACTGTAAGGGACGGGGTAAAGTCATGGGTAAGGTTTTTTGGGCACGGGCAAACTGACTCAAAAATAAGCGCAGCGAACCAACCCCATTACCGAGTTGGGCATAGTCTTCGTAGTGTCGCGCTGAGGGTAGAGCCTTATGGGTCAACAGATACCATTCGTCTGACAGCCAAGTAAAGGTCGTATCAAGTTCGCGGCGAAAGTTCTTTTGGTGGCGGGTGACCTGACGCACGATCTCCTCGGCTTTAGCTGGGGTCACACTGCTCAAGTCATCTTCGAGGGGACGATAGCGGGTCAGACCAACGGGAACTACGGCGGCTGAAGCAACCGTTGGATAAAATGCAGCTAAATCCGTGAGTGTTTGGTCTAAATGTTTGCCATCATTGAGTCCTGGACATAAAACAATCTGGGCATGAATTTGGAGACGATTTTGCTGAAACCAGCGCAGTTGTTCTAACAGTAAACCGCCTCGGGGATTTTTTAGTAATTGTGAACGTAATGCGGGTTCTGTGGCATGAACTGATACATAAAGAGGTGATAACCGTAAGCGTTTAATGCGCTCCCATTCTTGAGGCGGCAAATTAGTCAAAGTCAGATAGGAGCCATAGAGAAAACTCAACCGATAATCATCATCTTTGAGATATAAAGTTGGGCGCAAGCCCGCTGGTTGCTGGTCAATAAAACAAAAAGAGCAACCGTTATTACATTGCAATAAACCATCAAATAAGGCAGTTTCAAACTCTAAACCAACCCCTTCATCTTCATCTTTGCGTACCTGTACCGTGTGTAATTCACCACTACTGGTTTGTAACTGTAAGACTAATTCTTCTTGAGCACAGAGAAACTCATAATCAATCAAATCTCGTGGCACTTGTCCTTGTACTTTGACCAAACGTTCACCAGCCATAATGCCTGACTCCGCTGCTGGAGAATTAGGGAGAACTTGGGTAATCAATACAGGAGAAGGTGCGCGCACAATAAATCAAGACAAAACAGCTTTACTAGTTTAGCCGTTGTCGTCCCTACACCCCATAAATGTCCCAATCCCACCGATCAAGAAATCATAGCTTTATGGCCTCAGCCTCCCCAAAATTGGGACAGGGGGGCTTTAATGAAAAAATGTCCAATCTTATCCCGCGCGCGCTGACGATTGCTGGTTCCGACTCTGGTGGTGGTGCTGGTATCCAAGCTGATCTCAAAACTTTTATCTGCCTAGATGTTCATGGTATGAGTGCGCTCACCTGCACTACTGCCCAAAATACCTGTGGTGTCTGTTCAGTTCATGCCTTACCACTTGAGCATATCCGCGATCAAATCCAGATGGTCGTCACCGATATCGGCGTTAATGCCACCAAAACTGGCATGTTGCTCAACCGTGAGATCATCGCTACAGTCACCGAGCAGATACGCGAACTTGCCCTCACGCCACTTGTCGTAGACCCAGTTATGGTCTCGCGCACTGGAGCTAAACTCTTAGATGATGATGCGATTACGGCTTACCAAAGCCTATTTCCTTTAGCAACCCTGCTGACACCCAATATTTATGAAGCCGAACTTCTCAGTGGTCTAAGGATTCGCACATTACCCGCGATGGTTGAGGCTGCTCAACGCATTCAAACCCTTGGAGTAGCAGCGGTACTCATCAAAGGTGGCGCCCTTGAGCAATACCGGGGTACGGATGTTTTTTTTGATGGAACGCAGCTGCATACGCTAGTTAGTCCGACGGTTGCCACGACTAATACGCACGGCACAGGCTGCACGCTCTCGGCGGCAATCACGGCTTATTTGAGTCTCGGCTACGAACTTTTACCGGCGATCCAACAGGCCAAAGTGTTTTTGACCACAGCATTAGAACATGCTCTTGCTATTGGTCATGGTCAAGGCCCTGTTGGTCATGCTTACGCACGGAGAGTTGATTTAACATCAATAAAAGTCAACTAACTACCTCATCACTCTGCCATGGCGCAAAAAACGGTAATAACAGTAAGCCTGGTAGAGAGGCTAATCCTGTTAATAAGAAAAAAACAGGCCAACCTACTGCCAAAGCAATGCCTCCGGCTGGCGCAATCAAAATATCCCGACTAAATGCCATCAAACTCGATAATAGGGCATACTGGGTTGCCGAAAACCGCTGGTTACATAAGCTCATCAAAAAAGCGACAAAGGCCGCTGCCTCAAGCCCCGCACAAAAGTTTTCGGTCGTGGTCGCTGCGAGCAATAAGGGATAATTTTTACCAGCGAGCGCGAGGGCAACATAGGATAAATTGCTCACCGCTTGCAAACCACCAAAGAGCCAGAGTGAGCGATTGACACCAATTTTGGCAATCACAGCTCCGCCGACCAAACTGCCAACAATCGTCGCCACTAGCCCCAACCCCCCCTGAATCTCGCCAATCTCTGTCTGAGAAAATCCTAAACCCGTACCTGCCAATAAAAACGGCGTCGCCATATTTTTGACCAGCGAATCTCCCAGTTTATAAATGGCAATAAATATTAAAATTAGCACCCCGCGCTGGCATCCCAACCGTTCAAAAAATTCACTTAAGGGCAGTACTACCGCATCACGCAAAGATTTTGGGGGCACTTCTTGACGGATGGGTTCGGGTGCCAGCCAGAGCGTTGCCGTTGAGGCTATGATCATCAACCCCGCCAAACCCAGATAAACCAAAGGCCAAGCTAGATGATCCGCCAAGATCAAAGCTAGCGAACCTGTAACCAACAGTGCCAAGCGATAGCCCAATACCCCCACTGCCGCCCCCGCTCCCAATTCGGAACGCTCCAACACATCGGTACGATAGGCATCAAAGGCAATATCCTGCGTCGCACTCAAAAAAGCAATCAGCAGGGCATTGAGCGCCAGAAGCTGCAACGCCTGGTGCGGATTTTGTAAGGCCATCAGCGCAATCGCTAGGCTCAAACTCAGCTGCATGACCCATAGCCAGCCACGTCTACGACCCAAAAATGGTGGTACAAAGCGGTCAATCACTGGAGCCCAAAGAAATTTTAGGGAGTAGGGCACTGCGACCAAACTAAATAGCCCAATCGTACTCAGATCCACACCCGCCACCGTCATCCAGGCTTGGAGGGTCTTACTAGTCAAAAATAACGGCAAACCCGAACCAAAGCCTAGGCATAACAAGGCAGCCATTTTGCGATTTTGGAACACGTTCAAAAAGTCTGGCACAGTTGAGGATCACAGGAATTGCGCCCACTATAGTACGAATTGGTTCTTGGAACTCGATGGACTGTCCTACGTCTTGGTTACCGTTTGCTTACCGGCTTGGTTATCTAGACTAATCAGTAAGCTCAAGTTAACGCTGAACTATCTCGCGGAGGCTAGGTTATGGTTGCGCCTTTTTATCAGCTCATTAAAGGTAATTTTGTGATTGTGGGTAAAGAGCCTGATGGTGATTCGGTAAGGTTTATTGCCGATAATCCTGATTTGTATCAAAATTTGCACCGAGCCTTTCGGATCAAACCTTCGACCGTAGACGGCAGCGTTCAGTTGCGATTTGAAGCCATTGACGCTACCGAACTGCACTATGGCACGGCAGAACAGCCCCTTGGTGCAGAAACTCGGGATGTTTTGCTCAATCTGCTTGGATTTAGTAACATTACCTTTCGTGGTACCAAAGTAGTCTCAGCTAACCCAGAGCAGATTGCGGGCGCGATTCTTTCTCAAGCTGCTGAGGCCAATGGGCGTCCGGTATCCTACATCTTGCTCGCTGAGGCAACGGCTGCTCTCGAAGATGGCAGTTGGATTCATGTCACGCCTGATTTGATCCAACAAACGCTTAACTACCGTCTTTTGGTCAAGGGGCTAGTCTATTACACGGTCTATACTTCACTCCCTTTGACCCACCGTCAATTTTTACGCGAGGTGGCGCAGATGGCACGAGAGCAGCAGCTAGGCGTATGGTCAGCAGATCGCACGAGTTCTTTTGTTTTATTAGACCAAACTTCACTGAGTCCGCCCGATGGTCAGGTGATTTTACCAAAACTCTTCCGCCGCTGTACTGATTATCTAAAAGCTGTAGCCAAAGGCTTTGCGGGTAACTTGACCGACTGGCTAGTCTCAACCGAAGGCACTTCCCGCCAAGAAAACGATCAAGTGATTTTGGGTAACATGACGCCTCTCAAGCTCAGTGATCTCCTTGAGCAGCGCAATAGCACGATTGTCTTCAACGCTGATCTTTTAGATTTGGTGTTTGTCGAGAAATAGCTCCTGCGTCATAGGGCATTTACACCACAGGAATTTGACCAAACTGGCTCGGTACTAATGCCGAGCTAGGGTTATTGATGATTTCTAAAATTTTATTGTGTGCCGCAGGATCGAGCATCGCCTCGATACAGACCAGCGCGACATCAGCGCGGTCAATCCGGCCTTCAAAGAGGGTATCTTCAGGACGAATCAGAATTCCTGGCACTTCGGGAGCTTCGTTACGTAGGCCACCGGGTCGCACAATCGTGTAGGTCAAACCGCTTTTTTGGAGATACTTCTCGGCTTGACGTTTCCAGTACAATACGCCGCCAAACAAATTTAAAGGATGTATCAAGCGCGAGACACACAGGGAGGACACCAAAATAAACTGTTGCACGCCAGCGGCTTGGGCTTGGTTAACCAGATTTACGGTTCCTTGGTAATCCACTTCCTGGGGGCTACTTTTAAAGGGTTTGGCTCCCGTTGCACAAAATACGACATCTACGCCTTGAAGGGCAGTTTTGAGGGTTTCTGGTTGCAAAACATCTGCGATCATGCCCCGGATGCCTTGATCTTTGAGTTGGGCAACACCTTCTGCTGAACGAACGAGTCCAGCCGTCGCAATGCCCCGAAAATGGAGTTGCTCGACAATACGTTTGCCGGTTTCGCCTCCGGCTCCCACAACCAAGGTTTGTAAGGTTTGCATCAATTTGTTACGCAAGTGACTTACCTCTATCATATCTGGGGTTGAGGGTGCTTGATCCGAGTGTTACGCCCTAGCCCTAAGGTGATTTATGCGACAGTGGGCACGCTCTTCCTGTAAGCTCAGAAAGGTATAAATAACCCCCGTATCTCGGTGGTTAGCGTTTACCCTTAGTAAAGAAGTGGTTGTTCCTGAGATGATTGCAATAACACCCGAACAAGCCCGCCGTTGGTTGGGATGGATAATCCAATCACGGTTGGCTGATCAAGCGGAAGAAAGCTTGGTGCGTCAGGGACGGGGTGAGTCTTTTCAGATGTCCTGTGGAGGACATGAAGCGATAGCCGTTTTTGCGCAGAGCCTGCGTCCTAGCGATTGGATTTATCCTCATTATCGTGACCGGGCTTTATTGATTGCACGCGGGGTTAGCCAAGAGGAACTATTTGCGACCTTTTTTGCAACGGCAGCTTCGAGTTCGGGTGGACGGCAGATGACGGCGCATTTTAGTGCGCGAGCCCAAAATATTGTTTCTCTATCTAGTCCGGTTGGTTCCTCTGCCCTCCATGCCGTTGGCACAGCCCAAACCCTCAAAGCCCGTCAGACTTCAGATGTGGTGCTGTGTCTGTTGGGTGATGCCACGACCCAAGAAGGAGAAGTTTACGAAGCAATCGCTCAGGCCGCCAGTGAGCCAGTGGGTGTGGTCTTTTGCATTGAGGATAATGGGTACGGGATTTCGACGGCGACTCGGGGCAAGACCTTTTGGAGTCTGGGCGGGGAGTCCTCAGAGTTTTTGGGGATACCGATTACGCGGGTTGCGGGTTGGCAAGCAGATGCCGTCCACGCTGCTGCGACAACCTGTATTAATCAAGCGCGTCTCGGGCAGCCGCAGATTTTGGTATTGCAAATTGAACGTTTGGTGAGTCATTCGAGTTCTGATGCGCAACAGGTTTATCGCAGTGCTGAGGAATTGGCACAAATCAAAGACCGTGACCCGCTGATTTATTGGCAAAATTTTTGTCTGGCTCAAGGCTGGGTGACTCTTGAACAGATTGAGCAACTGCAAGCTGAAGCGCAACATGAAATTGACCAGGCGATTGTGCGTGTTGAGCCGAGTTTGCACCCACAAATTACGGCTGATCTCGGACTTTTTCCGGCTGAGATGCCGATTCCTGAGCTACTTTTGACCGAGCTTGCCGCTGTACTGGCTAAAACTAACGGTGATATTACCCTTAGACAAGTACTCGGCGATACGCTGAGCTTCTTGTTAAGCCACGATGCAGGTACAGTCTTACATGGTCAAGATATCGCCGATCCCAAAGGCGATGTCTTTGGCGTAACGCGGGGGCTATCGACCCGTTTTGGGGCAAATCGGGTACGTAATTCACCTCTTGCCGAAGCCACGATCTTGGGTACGAGTGTCGGGCGGGCTATTGCTGGTGAGCGACCGATTGCATTTTTACAGTTTATTGATTTTGTCGGACCAGGGCTCAATCAACTTTTTAACGAGGTCGCGACGCTCTACTGGCGCAGCAAGGGTGAGTGGTCATGTCCGATGGTGATCATGGCACCCTGTGGTGCTTACCGGGCGGGTTTGGGACCTTGGCACAGTCAGACCAATGAAGGCTTATTTGCCCATATTCCTGGTCTTGATATTGTGATGCCCTCCAATGCCTGGGAAGCTGGTTTTTTGTTATTAAAAGCTTTTATCTCCCAGCGTCCAACTTTGTATCTTTATCCCAAAGCACTACTCAACCAACGGGTTAGTGCGGTTCAGCTACAACCAGCCCACCCATGGTTAGCTGTGGCACACCTTAAACGTTTAGGTAAAGATGTAACTTTGGTGGGCTGGGGTAATACGGTGAGCCTCTGTCAAGAAGCCGCAAATCACTTAGCCTCTGAACATATTCACGCCGAAGTGATTAGCCTGCCCGTACTTAGTCCCTTAGATACATCGCTGATTGAAACTTCTGTCCTCAAGACGCGTCGCCTGGTGGTGGTTCACGAAGATAATCAAACCTGTGGTCTTGGTGCTGAAATCCTCGCTCGGGTACAAGAAAACCTTCCTACGAGTTTCCGCGCTAAGCGGGTAGTCCGCCCCGATGTGCAAGTGCCGTTCAATTTTGCCAACCAACTTCGTCTGTTGCCCTCTGTCGAAACTATTATTACAGCAGTTCATAGCTTGCAGACTACCTATGCCGAACCTGTGGTTACGGCAGTGCCTGCTGTTACGCCTGCACCTAGTCCACAAGAGCTGCTCCCGGTGAGCCGTGCTGATGATGCCATTGCTATTCCTGTACCTCGTGTTGCGCCCTCCGATGAGGCCGCGATCCTGATTGGTTGGCAAGTCGCTGTTGGAGACCGGGTTACCGCTGGTCAGGTTTTGGCGGATCTAGAAGGAGATAAGGCGATTTTTGAGCTGGAATCGCCCCAAGCTGGTTTAGTTCAAGCTCTACTTCACGAGGCAGGTGCCCAGATTGCTGTTGGTGAGCCGCTCTTGTATCTGATTCCTGATGTTGTGGCTGTCGTGCCAATAGAAGTGACTCGGCCTGTTGTTACCGCTGCCCTTGCGGCAAACTCGCCTATGCCGAATGTACATGCTTCAATGCTTACTACACCACGTCTGGTCGGCATGGCCTCTTATGTGCCGACAACTGTCATTACTAATGAAGATCTCGTGCAACGTTTGCCCGATAAAATCACGGATGTTCAGTGGATTGTGCAACGCACGGGTATTCACCAGCGTCCGATTGCTCCTGAAGGGATGACCGTAGTGGATATGGGTGTGGCCGCCGCCCAAAAAGCTCTGGAGCGGTCAGGCTTGCAGGCGACAGATTTGCACTGGTTGATTGTGGCAACTACAACCCCAATGCAAGTTATTCCTTCAACAGCCTGTCAGATTCAGGCGCGGATTGGAGCGGGCAATTGTGCTGCCTTTGATATTTCCGCGACCTGTTCGGGGTTTCTCTATGCTCTAGCCGTGGCACGCGGTGCTGTAGCAGCTCAGCCGGATATTAATGTGATGGTAGTTACAGCAGAGAAAATGCGCTCTGTGGTCGATCCCAATGATCTGGGCACAGCTATCTTATTTGGAGACGCGGCAACGGCCTGTATTTTGACACGGCATAGTGACCTACCCGGATTTTTGCTCCAAGAAACCATCATTCATGCCGAGCATGACCACGAGAAGAGTATTGTCCTTACCCGTGACCCGGGCTATTTAGAAATGGACGGTACTTCTATTTTTCGTACGGCTGTCCTCAAAATGTCACAAATGTGTGAGCAGATGCGCACCAACCATCAACTTGCATGGTCAGATGTCGCTTGGGTGATTCCCCACCAAGCTAATTTGCGTATCTTGCAAGCGTTGGCCAAACGCCTCAAAATTCCCGAAAAACGCATTTTCTCGAATATCGCAACACTTGGTAACACGTCTAGCTCCAGCATTCCGCTATGTCTCGAACAGCTACAACAACAAAAGCTGGTTCGCAATGGTAATCATCTGTTGGCTTGTGCGGTGGGTGGTGGCGTGACTTATGGTGGAGCTTATTTACAGTATGTGGAGTAAAAAAAAACTAGGCACTTCGGTTCAAATCGAGCTACTGGGCTGATTTTTATACCAAGTGTTCCCAGAAGTAAGTGATACTTTCTGCGTTCACGTTTACTGCTCAGTAGTTGACTCTTCGGTGGGTACAGTGCGCGTCGGAACAGCCCTGGGATCAGCTGTCATGGTAGGTTTGGGTGAGGTGCTGATCATCGCATCACCGGCGAGGGCATAAGCTGAGATATCAAAGGTCATGACTAGATTCCCCATTTGGTTGGTCTCTGGCGTAAGATTTAGATTCTCAATTTTGAGCAGATGTTCAAGCCGCTCTAAACCCCGTAAAACCTGTAATTGCTGGGCAAATGTGCCGCCAACCGTAACTTTACTGGTGGTTTTGGAGAGATTACTCAAGCCTGCCACCTCGGTCGATAGTACGGCGACACCCGGAGTAAACTGTACTAAGGTTGCCTTGGCTGTGCGTACAGTGTGGTTGAGATCAAGCAGTAGTAAGGATTGATCCCCTTGTTGTGGAAGTAAGCCAACTAGGTTATGAAAAACTTTTTGAGATTTATTTAGCTTCTCGGAAATCGTAAGTAGACTATTTTTGGCTTGAGTCTGTAGTTCCAAATTTTGGCGGGCGGTTGTCAATTGTTGATCTAAAGCTTGTGCCTCGCTAATTTTGGGACTAGTGAGATATAACGCTAAGGTTGCCACAATACTCAGACCCGCGAGTCCTAAGACAAGACCAATTCCGCGTCGATCTAGTTCTAGCCCAAAAAATTGTGTGGTCATGGAATCAGTCTTTCCTTTTGTAAACGGCGCAATTTTTCGAGTAAACCGACTGATCCGGTCTCTTCAAGGGTCTGAGCAAATTGACCAAGACCCTGATTGGTCAGTCTCACGCTTAATTTGTAGCTCACTGTCGCTAGCGTATCTTTTTGGGCAACCTGCTGAGAGCTGTCTTGTAAAATAACCGTTTGTGTAAAGGGTGAAGCACCTAGTGTCAACTGAAATGCGGCCACTTGCGTGTAGTCGAGCGCCTGACCCGAAATTTGAATCTGGTTATCTTTAGTCGTAAATGATTCTAGCCACAGATTGGCTGGAACACGTCTGCGTAGGTCTTCGAGTACGGCTGACCAGGGCTTGGATAGATCAAATAAGTTCATAACGGCCTGAGACCGGGCCTGAATTTCTTGGAGTTGTTTTTGTTGATTGCGTAAAGCCAAAACCTGACTTTGCAGGGCAGCAGCCTGATTGGTAATCTGATTTAATTCTTCGGTCTTGCTGTTGATCTGCGCCCCATAAAACCAGGTGATCCCCGCGACCAAGACCAAAGCCACCACAGGAACGATCGCGCCGAGTAAGAGTGGATCAACACCGCCAATCGTAGGGTTGTCCTCCGCGCGACTGAGACTAAAGGCAGCGTCATCATTGAGAAAATTGATCTGCGGCAAATTCATTTTAGGTTAATCCCCTCAAACACAATCCCAAAACGGTGCCACTGCCCCAACGCACCTCAGCTGGCAAACTACCCTCATCAAATAAGGCTAATTCTTGAAAGGGATCAATACGCTCGACGGGCAAACTTAGGCGCTGACCCAAGTATTCATCTAACTGATTTAAGGTTGCCCCGCTCCCAGCCAAAATCACCTGTGCGAGGGGTGCAACACTGGCTTGGGAGAGATAAAAATCTAAAGAGCGTTGCACTTCTTCAGCAAGATCTGCCAAAACCCCCCGTAGCGCGGCCAAACCGCGTCCGGCAAAGGACTGGTCATCGAGGTCTACAGTGTCATTGGGCGAAGGCGTCAAGGTCTGTAGTAAGCTCATCGCCTGACTCGGCGGTAAATCTAACGCCCGACATAAGGCATCTCGAAACCCCCAAGTTCCCAAAGCAATGCTGCGTGAGAACTGCGGTATACCTTTGACCAGGACACTAATTTCTGTGCCTTCAGCTTGCACAATGACCAGGGCTACTGCTTCTTCGGGTGCGTACTGCTGCAAGCGATTGCCCAATAGCCGCATCAAAGAAAATCCTGCCACATCGACCACCAGAGGCGTTAATCCAGCCTGACGTAAAGTAGTAGTATAACTATCCATGATCACCCGTGGGGTGGCGACCATCAAAATCTCGCGCCGACGTATCCCATCCCAATCCTGGTAAACCTCAAGGGGCTGATAGTCCACATAGGCCTCAGAACGAGGAAAGGGGAGGTAATCGGTTTCTTGGTTGAGGATGACTTCACGTAATTCTTCACCCTCGATTTCGGCCGGCAGGCGTAACACTCGAATAACCGCTTCACGAGAAGGAATAGCGGTAGCTGCTTGAGATACTTTGATACGTTTTGCACCCAGTAGTTCTTGAATAATTCGCGCAATGGCAGTGGGATTCTCAATGCGTCCATCGCGAACTGCTCCGGGCGGGGTGGCCGTCCAGAGCAGATGATTAAGCGCTACATTGCGTTGACCTCGTTGGGCCAGTTGCCCAATAAGGACGTACTCGGGCGTAATGTCAATCCCGATTGGTGCGGTTTTGGTTGTCAACCCTTGCAAAAAATTGGTCACGCGCCCATACTCCGTCAAGCTCCTAGCGTACCTCATTCGTGGGTTGCCGTCCGTGTCATGACGGATACTATTAGGTCATACCCAAAAATTGTACATAACTATCAACTAAGCCCGTTCCTAACCAAAGACTAAGCCCACTCCCTAGGGCTAAAAATGGCCCAAAGGGTAGACCTTCTCCTACTTTGAGCCATCCGCTTGCCCGCGCTATTAGCCCGACTGCTGCTCCCAAAATAAAACTAATCGCAAGCGCCAGTAGAACGCCTTTGCCGCCGAGCCATGTCCCCAACAACCCTGCAAGTAAGACATCTCCGCCGCCCATCGCGACCAGCTCAGGTAGTTGCGGCTCGGGGCTGGTGCCATTGTGTGAATCTTGCCAAATCAAGAGACTGTCCCACCCAATCATGCCGGCTCCATACACAATCAAGCTGCCCGTCACACCATCCCATAGTCCGCCTAGTCCCAAGAGTCCACCTACCCCCAAAGGTTCCCAGCGCCACCATTGTCGCCTCGAGCCTTGCAACCAAAGACTACTCCCCCAAGCGAGGGTATCCATAAATAACACCGCTAACCCATAGCCCAATAAACCCTCTCTCCAGCCCGATCCTGCGATCATCTGCCAGACTAAACCCAAATAAATGCCTGGTAACGTTAGACTATGCGGCAAAGTGCGCGTATCTAAATCAAGTAGACTCAAAGTAATCAGCAAACTACCCAACAGCCAATAGGCTGGTGTTTCCCAGGTCAGGCCCCAACGCGCAACAATTAAGACAAAAAGACCCGCCGTTAGGCTCTCAATTAGCGGATAACGCCCCGAGATCGGCTCATCGCAATGACGACAGTGACCATGCAGCCAAAACCAGCCTAAAATAGGCATGTTTTCTTGCCAACTTAAGGGTGTAAAACACGATGGGCAGCGCGATCCAGGCTGAAGTAAAGAAATATGCAAAGGCAGACGATAGGCCACAACATTAAGAAAACTGCCTACTGCTGCACCCAAAATAGCCGTGATCCCCATCTCATATACCGTGATCATTACGAACCTGACGCTTGCTGTGCCCAGTCTAACTGTCTGCTCCCCATCTATCACCTATAAATTTCCATTATAAGTTGGCTAATTATAGCTGTTGACGGTTAGGGCTAAGTGAACTAAATAGTCTTAAATAACGTCTCATTCGAGCAATAAAAAAACAGCTTCATCTGTGATGTTGCAGTATCTATCTCGAGCATGAGATATCGGCTTAAGCTACCTGAAACTTGCGCTAGCCTCCCCCCAAACCTAGGGCTATATTTCTGACTTTTAGGTGATCAGCTCTAGGCTTGGGGGGGGTGGCAAAGTAAATAAACATTACATCTAGACCCGTAATAGCTTGACCCGGCTTCAAAAAGATGTTAACAATACCTATAAAATAGAAATTTTAATGACCGCTTCAACGCCACTCATTACCAAAAATTATCTGGTTGCCCGCCGCCAGAACCTGCGCCATCAAAAACTTTGGCAACAATTTAAGCAGGTTTGGCGTTATGGTCTCCTAGCGACAGCCGTAGCTGCCAGTGTTTGGCTAAGTCAGCAATCCTACTGGATGCTCAATGACCGTCAGCAAATTACTGTGACTGGACAACATCACCTAGCGACCGAGCGTATTAAAACTCTACTCAACCTGTCGCTACCCCTCAATCTGTGGCAAGTTGAACCCCAGCATCTATTGACAGCGCTACAGGCTGAGCCTTTGGTACGTGGCGTACAAGTACAGCGCCAACTCTGGCCTGTGGGCTTAACTTTGCAGTTACAGGAACGTACCCCCATTGCTCAGGCAACTACAGCCCAAGGACTGGGCGTTGTGGATAACGAAGGGGTTTGGCTGAGTCTACAACGTTACCCCCAACTTCCTCGTCCTGCGCTCCAACTAATCGGCTACAGTGAAGACCAAAGGTCTTTGTGGCAGGGGCTAGCTCCGTTACTGTTGGCCTCAGTTGTACCCATTCAGCAAGTCTATTTACAATATCCTCATGATCTGATTCTCCGGTCAGCTTTGGGGGCTGTTCATCTCGGACGTGCTGATCCTGTTCAACTACAAGCACAGCTCACCGCTTTGGCGCAATTACGGTTACTCCCGCGACGTATTGATCCTGAACGGGTTGCCTTCATCGACCTCACTGATCCCCAACACCCGCTGGTGCGACTCCTTCCTCTTGTACCATCCGTTTCTCAAGGAACCTGAGCCCCATGCCTAAATGGATGAAATATCTATCGGACGAACCCCAAGACCCCGATACGGGCAGTAACCAACCCGTCCCACCCCGCACCAAGGCCGAACCCATGACCAATAATTCCTACCGCCCACCTGTGATCCAGACCGCCATGAATAATCTCGAAGACATCATCCCCAGTGTTATGGCCCGTATCAAAGTTATCGGTGTGGGCGGTGGCGGTGGCAATGCCGTCAACCGCATGATTGCCAGTTCGGTAACAGGAATTGATTTTTGGGCAGTTAATACCGATGCTCAAGCCTTACTCACCTCAGCGGCGGTCAATCGCTTACAGCTAGGCCAAAAATTAACCCGGGGACTCGGCGCAGGGGGCAATCCGTCGATCGGTCAAAAGGCCGCCGAGGAGTCGCGTGAAGAGTTGCTAGCCCTACTCGAAGGCGCTGATATGGTTTTTATCACGGCTGGTATGGGGGGCGGTACCGGGACGGGCGCTGCTGCGATTGTAGCTGAGGCGGCTAAAGAAATTGGAGCCTTAACTGTCGGTGTGGTGACGCGCCCCTTTACCTTTGAGGGTCGACGCCGCATGCAACAGGCCGAGATGGGTATCGAAGCACTCCAACAACGGGTAGATACGCTGATCGTGATCCCCAACGACCGTATTCTTAAAGTTGTCTCTGATCAGACGCCCGTCCAAGAAGCCTTCCGCTTAGCCGATGATGTCTTACGCCAAGGTGTACAAGGTATTAGTGACATCATTACGGTTCCTGGGCTGATTAACGTAGATTTTGCTGATGTACGTGCGGTCATGGCAGATGCTGGCTCAGCTCTGATGGGCATTGGCATGGGTTCGGGCAAATCTCGGGCGCGTGAGGCGGCGGTCACAGCGATTTCGTCACCGCTACTCGAGTCCTCAATTGAGGGTGCTAATGGTGTCGTAATCAATATCACGGGTGGTCATGACCTGACCTTAGTGGAGGTCAATGAAGCCGCTGAAGCCGTTTATAGTGTGGTTGACCCCAATGCCAACATCATTTTCGGGGCAGTAATTGATGAACGGCTGCAAGGAGAGTTACGTATTACGGTCATTGCTACGGGTTTTAACGGAGCACATAATAGCGGCCTCAAAAAAATTGAGGTCAACCGTGCCTCAAGTAATGGTTCTTCCAAAAATTCTACAACCTATCCGCCCTTGCCTTCACCCAACCCGGCAACCCGTGATGAACTGCTAGATATTCCCGAGTTTTTGCGCAAGCGTAAATCTCCCTAGGCTAATTCTATTGAGGAACCTCACCCATTTGTCCGGCATGATAAGAACTGCGTACTAAGGGGCCAGAACGTACATCACTAAAGCCGAGTTTTGCTGCTTGTCCACCTAATTCAGCAAATTCTGCGGGCGTCCAATATTTTTGGACTGGTAGATGATCCTGAGATGGTTGCAGATATTGGCCTAGGGTCAAGCGGTCACACTTGACAGCACGTAAGTCGGCCAGGGTTGCCATAATCTCTAGTACTGTTTCACCATGACCTAGCATGAGGCCAGATTTGGTAGGGATAGTTGCATCAAGTTCTTTGACAGTGCGTAAAACTTGTAGGGTGTGGGCATAGGTAGCACCCCGGCGCACTGATTTTTGTAACCGCTCCACGGTCTCAATATTGTGGTTATAGCAAGCGGGCTGAGCTGCGACAACGGTGGCTACACAGGCGCGATCGCCCCGGAAATCTGGTGTCAAGACTTCAATTTGTATGGCTGGATGCAAGGCTCGAATGGCGCTCATCGTTTGTACAAACCAACCAGCGCCCTGATCTGCCAAGTCATCTCGCGATACCGAGGTCAGGACAACATAGTCCAAACCTAATAAAGCTACGGCTTCGGCTACTTTTTGTGGTTCCTCAGGATCAAGGGGTAAGGCTTTGCCACTGGTCACCTGACAAAAGGCACAGGCTCGGGTGCAAACAGGCCCCATTAACAAAAAGGTTGCGGTTTTTTGGGCGTAGCATTCGCCCCGATTGGGACAACGGCCTTCTTCACAGATCGTGTGAATCTGACGTTCACGAATAATTTTTTGTACTGTCGAGATTTCACTAGCACGACCGAGGGGACGGCGCACCCAGTCTGGTAAACGTTGAGCGACCATTGGAGCCAATTTGACAACGTTACTAGGATAATTGATAATTACAGACTGAGCTACTAAAGCTCACAATGATTAGCGGAACTGGCGGAATGGTAGACGCGCTAGATTCAGGTTCTAGTGTCCGCAAGGACTTCGGGGTTCAAGTCCCCGGTTCCGCAAGAGTTTACTAAGACATCTTCACTAATTGCCGATTTGAAGCACGGTACTTTTGTCCACAACCAGAACATTTACCCCCCGAGGGTGTTGCGGTTAGGATCGTGTCACAAGCCTCACAATGACCTCTGGCCGCTTGCCAATTTAGCGAAATCCCCACGGAGATCGCAGCAGCTAAGACCATGATCGCCAGAAAAAAACCCGCTGGACCGACTGGGACAATCGATAACAATATCCCACACAATCCACCACCCCAAAGACTTCCCCAGCCCACGCCAGCCATGATACGTTTGCCGTTGGGATAATCGAGTTGAGGGCTTTCCATGACAGGTACTCAGAGCGGATTTCTTCAGAATACTAGTTCACAGTTCGCTTCAACAAGCAATCCCCATCCTGTAGCCCCAAGCTGCTCCTCTGACTTGAGGCGTAAGTACTTTTGCCCACTGGCCTGTTATAGTGTGGTTAGCCGTTGGAGAATTTACCCATGACCGAACTCACCCAAGCCACAGCGCTGCTCTCCAACCGCGAATTACAGGTTTTAGACCTGATTGCCTCGGGCATGACCAATGAGCAAATCTCCGAAGTACTCGCCATTAGCAAACGTACTGTAGATAATCACATTAGTAATATTCTTGAAAAAACTAAAACTAATAATCGGGTTGCATTAGTGCGCTGGGCGTTGCAATGGGGTAAAGTTTGCATGGAAGATGTTAATTGCTGCACGATTCCCACGCCCTCGGCTTCATGAAATCTGTAAAGATTTACTTTCCGGGCTGGCCGTTAGTTATGTACCGCGAATTAGCAACCCATGCCCAACAGCTATCTGGGGTTCAAGCAGAGATTCAACTACGTTCTAACCAGCCCTTTGATTATGTTTTAGACCAAGTAGATCATCTAGCTTTAGAGTTAGCTGATCACATTAATCATTCTTTGCTTGCTGCAATTATCTTGCATTATGTAAAAAACTTTCCTGAACTAGAGACTTATTTTGATTTGGATAACCAAAAGCATCAATCACTAAAAAATATGGCCGTTGAGTTATTAGCTGATCACCTGGCGCGCGTGGTTAATTCGGTTTAGGCTGATGTCCTCGTTTTTTTAGCTCCTGATACAGCAGAGGTACTGGCAAACCAACGACAGTTGCGTAACATCCCTGAATCTCTTGTACAAAGGCTGTGCCCATCCCCTGAATAGCATAGGCTCCCGCTTTATCGAGGGGCTCACCCGTACCCACATACCAGCTGATCTCGGACTGTGTCAGGGGTATCAGGCAAACTCGGGTTATTTGATCAAAAACTGCTTGCTGCGTACCCTCGACTAACGCCATACCTGTGCAGACCTCATGCCAGCGCCCTTGTAGCTGCTGGAGCATGATCCTGGCCTCTTGCGGACTAGTGGGTTTACCAAAAATTTGTCCATCACAGACGACTAGAGTATCCGCTCCTAATACCAGAGCCTGAGGATGCGCAATGGCAATGGCTAATGCTTTGCCCAAGCTCTGCTCACGGACTAGGTCAACGGGCAAACGGGTGGGGTCATTGGTTTCGGTGTAAGGACTGGGCAAGATCGTGAAAACATACCCAAGTTGCTGTAACAATTCACGGCGACGGGGCGAGGTGGACGCTAAAATCAGGGGCTGGGACATAAACTTATTTAAGAGGAAATCGGATCATTTTGCCCATGAACTTAAAAGAGGTTTTGCAAGCGTTGCGCAGCTATGTTCATCAGCCTCTATTAGATGGCTGGGTATGCTGTCAGGATAGCGGTCATAGTGCAGTTATTCCGAATGCCAAGCAACATTTAGCCTGGGAACGCGGTGGAAAAGCAATTCATTTACAAAGAATTATTCAAATCCCGGCAACTTGGTCAGGGTATCCATTAGCACAAAAACGTCTTTATCTAAAGTTGCTTTGGTGGGCACAAAAGGCAGAGTTTTATGTGAATAGGAAATCAGTTTTAGCCGGCGACCTATTTGATCAGCGAGGGCGTATCTTGCTCACAGCAGCGCTTATTCCTGAAACTCAGTTTATCGTTGATGCTTATTTAGAAAGCCCGGGTCATGATGACGGAGCTTTATATGAAATGGCACTCCTATTAGAGCATCCTGATCATTTATGCGACCCTGGTTATTTAGCCGATGAATTGGAAATCATTAGTTTGTTGCCTTTACAGAATGCAGAAATCCTATTAACCCAAGCCATCGAACAGTTACATCTGATGACGGGCGTTGATTGTGTACACATGGAAGACTCTTTTCAACAGATTCGCGCTGTTTTGAAGCCCTTGAGTCGACAGATCAAAACCTATCAGGTTAACTTATTAGGCCACTCTCATATTGATATGGCTTGGCTATGGCCTCACGCAGAAACCCTGGATATTAGTGAACGCACTTTTCGGTCGGTTCTCAACCTCCAAAAAGACTATCCTGAGCTTAATTTTGTGCAAAGTACGGCGTATCTCTATGATTGGCTAGAACGAGAAAAGCCCGAACTTTTTGTAGCAATTCAACAACAATTTCAGCAAAAATCTTGGGAAATTGTCGGTGGCATGTGGATCGAGCCCGACCTAAATTTACCTGATGGCGAGTCTATGATTCGTCAAATTTTGTATGGTAAATCCTATTTCCGCAAAAAGTTTGACCTTGATATAAAAGTTGGCTGGAATCCTGATAGTTTTGGCTACACTTGGCAGTTGCCGCAAATCTATAAAAAGTCCGGTATTGATTATTTTTTAACCCAAAAGCTTTTGTGGAATGATACGACTGAGTTTCCTCATCATACATTTTGGTGGCAATCTCCCGATGGTAGTCGTATTTTGACCTATTTCTCGCCGCCTTTAGGTGAAGAGATTCCTCCGGTTAAAGTTGTTGAATATTTGATAAAACGCGTCGAAGATAATGAGTGCTTACTATGGCTCTATGGCGTTGGGGATCATGGCGGTGGGCCGACACGGGACATGCTCGAGACCCAGCGCCGTTGGCAAAAGTCAGATTTCTTTCCTAAGATTTCTTGTCATTCGACGTTGCAGTTTTTCCAAGAATTAGAGCACAACTGTAAAGTGCTACCGACTTGGTCTGATGAGCTTTATTTAGAGTTTCATCGCGGAGCTTATACAACCCATGCTGAGCAAAAACTTTATAATCGTAAAGCTGAAATTTTACTGACTAATATTGAGAAAGTAAGTTTTGCCTTAGCGCAAGTAAATCTGCATGCTCCAGAAGTTGCATTAGAAAAACTATGGAAGATCCTTTTATTTAACCAGTTTCATGATATTTTGCCAGGAACTTCTACTGCTGAAGTCTTTACAGAAGCTAATCAAGGCTGGCAAAAATTATTTGTTGAAGGAGAATTAGCTCTGCAAAAGGGTTTAAATAGTTTTACTAAAGATATAATAGAAGTTAAGCAAGGCTTACCTAGTATTCTTGTTTTTAATACTCTAAACTGGTCAAGGACTGAATTGATCAAAGTATCACTCGCCCAACCCAAAACTGGCCGTTATCAATTAGTAGACGCAATAGGCAATCGCCACGCTGTCCAATTTTTAGATCATGAAAATGCTGGTTTGCTAATCAAAAAGATACCTGCATTAAGCTTTGCTACCTATCAGCTTGAATATATTCAAGAATCTTCTAATACGACTTTCGCCAATGATCTGACTCTGGAAAATAAGTATCTGCGGGTTGTCTTCGAGAAGCAAACAGGAAATATTCAGAGTATTTGGGATAAGGTTCAAAATTACGAAGTACTCACGGCTCACGGTAACCAATTACAAACATTTCAAGATTCCGGTCAATATTGGGACGCTTGGAATATTGATCCTGAGTATATGAGTCATGAACTACCACCCGCAGAGCTTGTACATATCAAAAAAATCGCTGATGGTGCCCTATACCAAGCTATTAAAGTAGTTCGTAAAATCAATCAATCTGTAGTTACCCAAGAAATCTCGCTGACAAGTTTTAGCCCCCAACTAACTTTTCAAACCCATATTGATTGGCAAGAGTGTCATGTTTTGCTCAAGGTAGCTTTTCCTCTTACGCTCAATAGTGATTATTTGACCTGTGAAGTTCCGATGGCAGTGATTGACCGTACAACATTACGAGAGACTTCTCAACAACAGGCACAATTTGAAATTCCAGCCTTGCGCTGGGTTTGCTATCAGGAAGCTAATCGTGGATTAGCTCTTCTGAATGACTGCAAGTATGGCTATGATTGCGCAGGGAATTTACTTCGTCTGACCTTACTGAGAAGTCCGACATGGCCTGATCCCCAATCTGACCAAGGCGAACATCACTTTAGCTACGCGCTCTATGCTTATGGTGGAAATTGGCAGCAAGCAGGCATTATTCAGGAGGGACATAATTTTAATACACCGCTACTAACTACTATTTCAGATAATTCACTTCCTTTTTTGCAGCAGAGTTTTTTAGTGATGCCAGAGACTTCTTTGGTTATGGTTACAGCAAAAAAAGCAGAGCGCGACTCCGGTTGGATTTTACGATTTTATGAATCTCAAGGCCAGCAATTTAATACAAATTTAGAGTTTTTGCGACCCATATTATATGCGAGTGAAACTAATCTGATGGAAGAATATCTTTTTGAATTAGAGGTTATAGGTCAAAAGATTTTTATTGTCGTGCAACCTTGGGAAATCAAGACAATCTATGTAGATTTTATATCTTGAAGATAGCCCTCAATTAAGTAGTCATTACCGACTTGACTCATCGTGAGGTTATGCAAATTGAAAGCGTCACGCATCAGAGATTGCCCTTGCCCGCCCAGAGGTGTTGCAGCATGAGCGCCACCCACTAATTTGGGACTCACAAATGCCATAACTTTTTGAATTGCCCGTTGATCTAGAGCTGCTGCTGCCAAAGTTCCTCCACATTCCCAAAGCACACTGAGTAAGCCTCGGTGACCTAGTTCAATTAGTACCTGCTCAGGCGTTAGCTTTTCTAAAGCACAAATTTCTACCCCTTGAGCCGTCAGCGCTTTTGCCGTCGCGACATTATGGTTTGTACTGGTAAAAACTAATGTGGGTGCTGCTTCGACCTGCCAGAGATGGGCCTGATCAGGCAAATCTAACTGACGAGATAGTACGATACGCAAGGGATTACGCCCATTCACCAAACGGCAGGTGAGGTGAGGATTATCTTGGCGCACTGTCTGACCACCGATAATGATGCCGTCTACCTGATTACGTAAACGATGTACTTGTTCCCGTGCGGCTTCACCGCTAACCCAAAAACTATCGCCTGTTGCAGTTGCTATTTTGCCATCTAGCGTCATCGCATATTTCCATATTCCGAAGGGCTTGCCTGTCAGCATGTAGTGACAAAAAGCTTCGTTAAGCTGTTGGCAAGCAGCTTCCAAAACGCCAGTTGTCACTGCAATACCTGCGGCTTGTAATCGTCTAATACCTTGTCCAGCGACTAAAGGATTTGGATCAATCATGCCCACAACTACCCGTGCTAGACCGCTACGGATAATTGCCTCTGTACAGGGTGCAGTACGACCACGATGATTACACGGTTCTAGATTTACATAAAGCGTGGCGCCTCGTGCTTGCTCTGCGGCTTGATGCAATGCAAATATTTCCGCATGAGGCTGACCTGCTCGCGGATGAAACCCTGAGCCAATACAATTTCCTTCTGCGACCACCACGCAACCCACCAAGGGATTAGGAGCCGTACGGCCTTGGGCAGTTTGGGCTAACTGTAGGCAGTGCAGCATCCAGGATTGATCATCAGTGATTGTCATGAGTTGCCCTGATCCTGTGTTCTTAATTATGCCCATGCGCTGGCATCTCGTGGAAATCGATATGATCTAGGGGTCTAATATCACTTCCGTTTAGATAACACTGATGTCCTGAAAAAGATCCCCTTGCCCTAATGCTGGGGAGCCGACTATTCAAACAGAAACGGTATAATACAAATTTTGTTAGTCGATTAAGTTGATCAACTTTTCTCAGCACTAAATAGGCTCTTTTTATGGAAGGCTAACAATTGAGATGGACTACTACCCAACGCAATGGCTATAGTGGATCCGGAAAACTGGACAGCTAGTTAAGCGAGTCTCCTGCTCCGTAAACTGGACACCAACAGGAGCAATGAGATGAAAGAGACCCGCAAAAAACACAGCTCAGCGTTTAAGGCCAAGGTTGCTCTGGAAGCAC
>JBBRQP010000026.1:0-36124 GCA_038226175.1 Gloeobacterales cyanobacterium | reverse complement strand
TTATTCCTTTCTTCGCGTACCCGACCGATATCCGTAAAGTGATCTACACCACTAATGCCATTGAATCGGTAAATATGACCTTGCGCAAAGTACTACGCAACCATCGGGCATTTCCCACCGATGAATCAGCCCTCAAAGTGATTTACTTGGCGATTCATAATCTCTCCAAGAAATGGACGATGCCGATCCGAGATTGGAAAGGAGCCTTAAATCGGTTTGCCATTGAGTTTGATGGGAGGTTACCAATGTGAGATTTCCACACTGACACAATCTTCTTGACATACCCTGACCGCATCCAACACCCAGTCGGCTTCTTGATCTAAATCTTGCCAATCGGGGATCGCCAATGCTAATACCGTGCGTGCTTTCTTTTAGAGATTACCCAGACTACCCAAACTTTTCACAGGTGGGCTAAGATTTTTAAGCGTTATTTAAATGGGCAACATGACTGAGTCGTTGTATCTGGGGTTTGATCCTGGTACCAAAAAATGTGGGTTGGCGATAGTCAACGCACACAAAATCTTGCTTTGGCGTGGGGTTATTGCTGAGTCTATTACTTTACAAGAGGTGATTAAACTCAGCAAAACTTACCTATTAACGGGGATTGTGATTGGAAGCCAAACTGGATCTCAAGTTTGGCAAGCGCGTTTACGAGAATCGCTCCCCCAGTTACCGCTTCATGTGGTAGATGAACAGTTTAGTTCACAGACGGCGCGGTTACGCTATTGGGATTTTTATGCGGCGGGTTGGCAATCGTTACTGCCAAGAGGGTTGCGGGTACCTGACCAAGATTATGATGACCTCGTGGCCTTGATCCTAGTTGAGCGTTTTTTGGATAGCTTCTTGTAAAAGTCAATCCCAAGATCTTTTCCAAGGCACTTGGGTTACTATTATTGTGGACATAGCGATAGAGCTTGTAGTCGCCTGCCCCATAGCCTAATGGGTCTTGCGAGATAAATCTCTGGAGTTTGGGTGAATAATAACGAGCCTGAAAATAAATAAGTCCTATTTACCCATAAATGTCCCAATGTCGCTGCTACTACCGCTAGCATTTGACATTAGATGTTCATAAACTACGAATCTCTTACATCTACAACGGAATACAGCTAAAGGAAATCCCCCCGCGCTCCTCCCAGCTAAAAGTTAGTGACTGACCTTTCACAAGTCGGGCTCTAGTAAATTGTTGATAGCCGACTGAATGAAACGAGAATACACCTTCCTGACACTCGAATTTCCATATCCACTGTTTCTGTCTTTTGATGTGATCCGCATTTCTGGGGCGTCCGGCATCTTCTCTGACAACCGCTTCAATCTCAAACCCAAGCCCCTTTTCGATGTCTGCTACAAAATTATAGACATTGGAGAAGGCCAATGTACAAGGTGCCTTCCAGAATGAATAATAAACATCGGGTGGCTCTGAATTAACCCAGGCAAAGATATAGTCAATGTCCATAAACAACTCAAATGTTGCCGGGGAAAACGCCATCGCATGAATGCGCACGTATTGCCAGTCCAGCTCGTCAAAGTCTTCTTCGGTATAGATGCTCTCTTCTTGAGTTCAAAATGAGCACTGGGTGCGAGGATTAGCATAATTACTCAGAGGGTAAGTGACTAAAGAACTTTAGATCATCCCGATAAATTACCAGTAAAATGTCAGAATATCAACAAGCATTGCTGATACCCCATATGGCATAGCTCAGTTTTTGCGGACATCATAACTAGAAGTAGAGGACTATCTAGCAACTTACTGCTAAGAATTGCAATATTTACAGGTCAGATCCCAGATGATAGCTGCTCTAGCTAATAAGTCACTTACGCTTGGACTTCTAGTAAGCGGTCTTGACCAGAGAGAGCAGGACGAGAAGTATTAGGGCGTAGGCTTGCCATCAGCGTTGCCATCTCAAGAGCATCTTGACCATAAGACCAGCCTTTATTATCCTTGACTCCAGCTCGTTCAAGGGCTTGCTGGACATTATCCGTAGTCAAAATACCAAAGATGACTGGCACACCAGTTTCGAGCATCACTGAGGCCACACCATCCGCAACCTTTTTGGAAACAAAATCAAAATGAGGCGTCTGCCCCCGAATCACCGCCCCCAGACAAATCACCGCATCATAGCGATTTTGCCGAGCCAGAGCTTGGGCTGCCAGTGGCACCTCAAAACAACCAGGAACCCAAACATAATCCACCTGTTCCGTCAAATTCATGCCATGACGACGCAGGACATCTTCGCAGCCCGCCAGTAATTTGGTCGTAATCAAATCATTAAACCGGGCAATCACAATCGCCATACGTAAATCATGAGTACGGTCTAAACGTCCTTCGTAAACAGTCATACTGACATCTCATTGATTATTTCTAGCTTAACAGGGCAGGTAAAATTAACCCCATGCGCTACTTACTTTTTTGGAAACCTTACGGCGTCTTATCTCAATTTCAGGATGAGCAAGCACGTCCGACCCTCAAACAATTTATCGATATCCCCTTGGTCTATCCGGTGGGACGCTTAGACTTTGATAGCGAAGGGTTACTGCTGCTCAGTGATGATGGCATCTGGGCACATCGCTTACTCGACCCGCGTTATCAGCATCCGCGTACCTATTGGGTGCAAGTCGAGGGGCAACCAACTCCTGCCCAATTGGCACCCTTGATCAGAGGCGTTGCCATTGCCGATTATGTGACCCGTCCCGCGCAGGTACAACTTTTAGCCACGCCTCCTGCTTTACCGGAACGCCCCGTGCCGATTCGTGTTCGCAAACATATTCCTACCAGTTGGCTAGCCCTGACCTTGACTGAGGGGCGTAACCGCCAAGTCCGACGCATGACCGCAGCAGTGGGTTTTCCGACCCTGCGTTTAGTGCGGGTACAAATCGGTAATTTGCAGGATTTTAGTCTGACTCCTGGCACATGGCGGGAGCTAACCGAGACTGAAGTACGGCAACTCACGCGCAAAGCATCGACATCTCCGATACAGTAGAGCTAGAGCCGAGAATCATCTATGCGCCGAATTGATGTACTAACTTATGGTCTGGGTCTATTTGTGGCAGGCCCTGTGTTGTATTTCCTACTCCAAGCGGTCGGTATTCCCGCACTGACCGCCGGAATCTGGGTACAGACTCTGTTTGTAATCGGGATTGTAGCTTGGCTCGCAACCTATGTCTTTAGGGTACTGCTGAGCAAAATGACCTACAACACCCAGATGCAAGACTATAAAGAAGCCGTGCTGGCAAAACGGGCTGAAGAATATTTCCAAAAACAAGCTGAGCAAGAAGCCCAACAAGTAGCTGATCAAACGACAGACCAGCCCACACAGAACAAACCCTAGCGCTTAGCCCTGACCATTAGGGAACATGGGTAAACGCGTTTTACAGCCACGATTGATAAAACCACTAACCCCCCAAGCGGCACACTCGACAGAGCGTGTAACACCGGATTCACGCGCTGTCGTATAATCACAAGAAACATAGCCGTTACGATCACTGTCTATAGCTTGGCAACTAGCACCGCCCACGGTTTCTTTAAGGACTTCTGCTACATAACTTTTGAGCTCGCCCTCAGCATAGGCCCGTCCAAACAAAAACTGTCCTGCCCCTTGAGCCACCGTAAGTAAAGCAATTGCGACCGCAAAAACCAAAATGACCAGCAAGATAAAAATATTAAGTGGACTGAACAGACGAGAACTAGCCATGGCAATGTGGGGTAAACATCAATTTCAGTGTAGTATCTACGTCTACGGCCTACAAGTAAACGCTTTTGCTGCAAAACAGTATGATTCATCGTCCAGCGCCAAAAAGCTCCTGTAATAAGAGAAGAATTCCCATGAGTAACTGAGAATGTTAAGCTGACCGCAGTTACTCCTTGACGGGCCAGTTGTGCGCTACAAACGGATTTTGTTAAAACTCAGCGGTGAAGCCCTCATGGGCGATCAGGAATACGGGATTTCTCCAGAAATTGTCAACCACATTGCCCAAGAAATTCGGCAGGTAGTCTCTCATGGCATAGAACTTGCCGTAGTGGTGGGCGGTGGTAATATTTTTCGTGGGGTAAAAGCAGCCGGAGCAGGGATGGATCGGGCAACGGCTGATTATGTGGGTATGCTCGCCACGGTGATGAATGCTCTGACCCTCCAGGATGCCCTCGAACGGATTGATATACCAACACGTGTCCAAACGGCAATCGACATGCAACAGGTTGCTGAACCTTACATTCGGCGTAGAGCGATGCGCCATTTAGAAAAAGGCCGGGTCGTGATTTTTGGTGCCGGGTCAGGTAATCCTTTTTTTACCACGGATACGACGGCGGCTTTGCGCGCAGCCGAGATTGACGCTGAGGTCATCTTTAAAGCCACTAAAGTAGATGGCGTCTATGATTGTGATCCAATGACTAATCCGGGGGCAAAACGCTATGACCATTTGACGTTTTCGGATATGTTGACCCAAGATTTGCGGGTCATGGATGCAACAGCTGTCGCTCTATGTAAAGAAAATGCTATTCCCATTTTGGTATTTAATCTTTTTGGTGAGGGCAATATTTGGCGAGCATCCTCTGGCGAAAATGTTGGCACTCTGATCACGGCTGAGTAGGAATACACGATCATGAAACGTATCCAAGGCAGCGGTAACCAAGGGCCTTACTCACAAGTGGTGATCGTTGGTAGCTGGGTCTACACCAGCGGTCAGATCCCGATTGAAGTAACCACCGGAAATGTTGTGGGAGAGACGATCACAGAGCAAGCCCGGCAAACTTTTTATAACTTGCAAGGAGTCTTAGCTCAAGCAGGGGCAGACCTGACCCAAGTCGTCAAAGTAACGGTGTTCCTTACAAATTTGCGTGATTTTGCGGCCTTTAACCACGTCTATGCTGAGTTTTTTCCCAGTGATCGCCCAGCCCGTTCTTGTGTCCAAGTTGCCGCCTTGCCGCGTGATGTAACCGTCGAAATCGAAGCGGTGGCTTATCTAGGATAAATTGCTTGTTATCTATACCCTGATCCCAACCAGACGACAGATATTAGCCAATAGTTCATATTAGTATCAAAAGACATATTAATGCGTTAGGTAATATTTATTCTGTAAATAGAAACTATCACAAACTGAACGTTTTATGGCGTAGATGAGTCCAAACCCAAAGAACCGCCGCAGTCAATTTGATGTGTGGCATCACCTAGGAGAGAGACATGAACGGGACTAAATCTACCGTCATCGCCCTATTGACCTTCCTTGGCTTAGCAGGTTTGCCTTCTCTGGCACAAACTGCCGGTCAACCCCCTGTTACCGCCCAAACTCCCGCCGTAACAGACACCCAAACCAGCTCTAACCCTGAGATGAATCAGGCGTTGGACATGCTCCGCCAAGCCCGCGCCAACATGGCAAAAGCTAGCGACGAGTTTGGTGGTCATAAAGCTAAAGCAGCGGCTTTGACAGATGAGGCTATCCGCGAGTTAGAAGTTGCGCTTCAGCCAGTAGGGCGTTAATAGCAATGCTTTGCTGACTTTAAATAGTGCCTTCAACTGAGAAACTATTTTTGCGCAGTTGAGCCTAGTCGAAGTTGGGCGGAGCGCTTATGTTTGTAGGGCGTGGAGTTGTCGGAGTAGGTTTTGCGTCACGGTCTTGGGATCAGCCGCTTCCATAATCGCTCGGACAACAGCCACGCTCTTTGCACCCACGGCCTGCACTGAAGGTATGGTTGCTGCGTCCATACTGCCAATAGCAAAACCAGGAATCCGAATATTTTGACTACAGTAGCGGACATAATCTAGGCCAACAGGTAATCGTCCGGCCTTAGTCGGCGTGGCATACACCGGCCCGACGCCGATATAGTCTGCTCCGTCGGCGACAGCGCGCTCGGCTTGCTCAGGATCATGGGTCGATTGACCAATGAGTGCTGTGGGTCCAAGTAGTTGCCGCGCTAGGCTAATGGGCGCATCTTCTTGACCTAGATGTACACCATCCGCCTTGAGAGCAAGCGCTAAATCAGGACGGTCATTGAGAATAAATAAGGCATCATAGCGGTCACATAAGACTCGCATTTGTGCGCCTAGAGCAAGAATCTCTCGGCTCGAAGCTGTTTTTTCGCGAAGTTGTACGAGTCTGAGTCCGCCTTGAAGGGCGGCTTCGACAATCTCTAATAGATTAGGGTTCGGGCTCGTAACCAGATATAGGTGACTAGTCACCAACTTTTTGTGGTGAGCTTGGGGTAACAACGCTTGCTCGAGCGTATAAACCTGATAACGCGCTTCTTTCATATGCAGCGCAAAGGTGGTGTCATAGAGTTTGCCATATTCTTCGAGGACGCGCAGGGCTTCTTGAACCCGTGCCAAATTAGCCTGTAAAACAGCACGGATATCTCGGCGCTCTGTCTCTAGCTGCGTAGTCAACGTGGTTCCCACATCGTTGGGGGTATCACGCTGATTGCGTAGTTCAGCACGATGCCAGAGAGCCAGTTCTTGGCGTAAAGTTTTACACTGCGCGCTCAGCTCACGATTCTCCAACCCAAAGCGACACCATTCTTCGATCACCCGCAAACCCTCACGAGCGCGGTCAAGGTTGGCATCTAGTAGGCGATACAAAGCAACAACCATCGTTATTTTTCCACAGGAGACTGGCGTTTTTGTTGGTATTGTTTCCAGATCATCCAGCCCACATAACCGACCAAGACGGTCGCTGCTGCGGTATAAGTCCAACCAGCAGGTAAGCCAGACAAGGCCAAGGCCAAACTTCCCGCCCACAAGGTCAGAGCGTACATCGTCAGCACCGTAAAGCGATGTGAGAGACCAACCCGCAACAGCTGGTGGTGCAAATGACGTTTATCCGGTTTAAAGGGCGATTGTCCTTTGCTCAAACGCTGGATAATCACCGAGGCTGTATCTAAAATCGGTACGCTCAAAATTAATAACGGAACAATAATAGCTACTGTTGTTACCAATTTCACAACCCCAATCACCGATAATCCTGCCAACATAAATCCTAAAAAATACGCGCCGCCATCCCCCATAAAAATTTGAGCTGGATTAAAGTTATAGCGTAAAAAGCCTAGGGCACCCCCCGCTAAAGCTGCGGCAATCAAGGCTGCTGCCCACTGCTGGGTCAATAACGCCACCACTAAGGTCACTGCTGCGGCAATACCACTGACACCTGCTGCTAAGCCATCGAGACCATCAATAAAATTAATGGCATTGGTCACGCCCACGATCCAGATCAAGGTGATCGGCAAGCTCCACAAGCCTAATTGCCAAACCCCTAAGCCCGGTAATGAAATGCTTTCGACTTGCACACCTACATACCAAGCGCCTGAGGCAATCGCAAATTGGGCAATCAAGCGTGGCAGGGGGGGCAACGAATATAGGTCATCGGCAAGTCCGACCAAAAACATCAACACCGAACCGATGGTTACACCCCAAACTTCATATTCTTTGTCATGGGGCAAGGTTCCAAACCAACCCAAGCTCCAAACCAAAAGTAGCGCTGCAGTTACCCCCGCAAAAATTGAGACCCCACCCAAGCGCACCATTGGTTTGGTATGAACCTTACGGTCATCAGGTAAGTCCACTTGGTTATTCATTAGGCCAACAGCCCGGATGGCGGGCGTCGTCCACAGCACTACGACAGCTGCACAAAGAAAGGCTACGAGATAAACCACAAGCTAACCGCCCCGGAACTCATTTACAGTGTGACACCCAATCTCTCCAATTATGCAAAATCACCGGGCTTTCGGTAAAGCTACCTGCTAGAAATCATCTTACCCATCCCGAGCCTTTGTCCTCCTGTGATATGCTGGCTAAGCGGTCGGGACGTAGCGCAGCTTGGTAGCGCGCCACTTTGGGGTAGTGGAGGTCGTGGGTTCAAATCCCGCCGTCCCGATATCTGTGAAATCTTAGAACTGATTTTTTATCTTTTGTGATAACGCCTTATGCATACAGGTTTTCTAAAATTTAAAAAACGAAGTAATGCCCAGAAGTCACCTAAAACAAGGGATTTTTATTACTTGAAAACGTATTACATTGTTGCAAACTACCAGACGCAAACCCGCGCCGGAACCATTGCACACGCTGAGTTGAACTACCATGAGTAAAAGAATCAGGTACAACATAACCTTGAGCTTGTTTTTGAAGACGGTCATCCCCAATCTGGCTAGCCGCTTGAAGAGCTTCCTCTAGATCGCCGGGTTCTAGGATTTGGCGTGTGTTGTTAGCATGATTGGCCCAGACTCCGGCAAAGCAATCAGCCTGTAGCTCGACACTGACTGAGAGTTTGTTGGCCTGAACTTGACTTGAGCGTTGCTGCATTTGCTCGACTTGACGAGAAATACCTAATAGATTTTGGACATGGTGACCAACTTCATGGGCAATCACATAGGCTTCAGCAAAATCGCCCGGGGCTTGATATTTGTTTTGTAAATCCTGAAAGAATTGCGTATCTAAATAGACTTTGCGGTCGCTAGGACAATAAAATGGCCCTACTGCAGCTGTAGCATTGCCACAGGCTGAAGCTACAGCCCTCGAAAACAATACTAATTTAGGAGGTTGGTAGGTTTTGCCTAGCTGTTGAAAAATTTCTGTCCAAGTATCTTCCGTATCAGCAAGGACAACTGCCACAAATTGTCCTATTTTGTCCCCAGATCCAGATGTGCTTACGGGTGCGGGTGCTGGCGTAGATGCACTTTGTTGTAATAATGCTGTCGGATCACCGCCCAGTAAGAGGATGACCACCGCCAGTACCAGCGTCCCGATCCCGCCACCGATGACCGTACCCCCAGATACAGAATTACCGCGTTGGTCTTCGACATTATCGCTTTTGCGACCAAATTGCCATTTCATAGACTTTGCTCTTTGTTTAGCGCGTACACATACTAACAAACTAGAAGAGCACAGACGTCAGTCTTAGGTACAGCAAAATCAATGCACAGGAGCAAAAGCAGTTGCGAAAAGAGTTGGTTAGGATACTAAAAGTGGCGCAGGTACCATGTTAGGTTCTCATCCACAACCTGCCTGACAGCCAGAGCATATTATTGAGCTAGGCGGATGGGTCAAATCATGGATACAGTCTTGATCGTAGATGCTTCTAGTGAAGATCGAGGTCAGGGCACCACCTTTTATTTCACTTGGCCGAAACTCCATCCATAATCAAAGACAATTACAGATAACATGCAAGCTCAGGAAATCCAACATATTATCGAAAAAGCTGCAAATTTCTTGACCCAGGCCGATGCAGAATCTTTTTGTGCTTTGTTTACGGATGATGGAGAATTTATTGTACCGGGAATGCGCTTTGTTGGACGTGAGGCGATTCGACAAACGCTGGTTAACTTTGCTACTACTGCCTCAGACATCCGTATCACAATCTCTCAAACTATAATTGCAACGCAGCCATCTAGTGATAGCGATCACGCTGTTGTAGAATGGCACTGGGAAAATATAGAAATTGCCACAGGAAATCGGTACCAAGCTGATGATGCAATCGCCATAGATTTTCGGAGTGGACAGATTAGTCGCTGGCGTGAATACATCGACACAACATCACCTAGTCTGTGACGACTTCCGACGCTCATGCTGACGCATATTCCCAGTGAACTCTGCTAGTGCATAGGACGTTGCTTGGGCTTTAATCACTGTGCGTCCCACGGCAATGTTACGGATATCGATGGCAGCATTCACACCTAGCCCACAGTGAGGGCAAGAATGCCACCTATCAGCTAGTGTCTTGGGAACGCGAGCTCCACAACTTGAGCAAGTTTACTTGTACCGGATGGGTTTGCCGCTATTGTGAGTTTGTCAGCATTTGCAGCTTTGCGACTCACAATAGATAGAAACTTGCTTCATCCAGCATCCAGAATAGATTTACTCATTCTGGTTGTGGACAAAAGTACCGTGCTTCAAATCGGCAACTAGTGAAAATGTCCTAGTAGTGCGTCCTTATTTTATAAAGAGGAAACCACCTAATGTTATTGCTATACTGTAAATATAGAAATATTCTAGGAGCGGTATGTGACTATGCCAGAAGACAATAACATCGCTGATAACTCAAAAGCATTAGGTTCATCACTAAATTCTCAGATGCTGAGGGAAGCTTTATTAGCTGCTAGCGCTTTCTCTCAAGTTTCAGAATCTGCAGCAATAGCGGCCAATCAGATCATAATGCAACAACAGTGTGCTCAGGAATTGAGAGAAGCCTTGTTAGCTAGCGCTTTCTCTCTAGCTAAAAATTATCAGGCGATAATAGAAGTTACTGCGCCCTCAATAGAAGCTGCATTAGCTAGTTTTTCCTCTCAAATTTCGAGCATTGAACCAATATTAGAAAATTTGAGAAAGTTTTTAGAAAAATCTGCTTACCTCGAACCTCATATGGAAGGAGCTATTTTATTTCTTGGTAATTATGGTTGGTATTTTGATCCTGAGATGATAAGATTCCATGATTTAGTAGAGGGCTACCTTGATAGTCCAAAGTCTTTGTCAGTCGATCAGCGCAAGGAACTAGATGACTTATGTGTCGAGCATTTTGAGAGTCGATCAGAAGAAATTGAAAAGTTTATCTCAAAGAAATTTCCACATCGCGCGCACATTATTCAAGCTGCTTTTAGAGCGCATCAAAGAGGAGAATATATACTATCAATACCTGTTTTCATGAGTCAAACGGATGGAATTTGTCAAGATATATTGAGTGAGTGCCTTTTTATGTCGAAAGAAAAGAAACCAGCAACTGCTTCGCCTATTATTGAAAAGGCTAACACATCAAATCCATATGTTAAAGCTCTCCTTAGCCCACTTTTAGAAAAACTTCCCATAAACTATAGCCCGAATGAAAGAGGTAAAGATTTTAATGGGCTAAATCGTCATCTTGTGTTGCATGGGGAGTCCTTAGATTATGGAAGTAAGATCAATAGTAATAAATCAATTTCTCTTATTTACTACATTGCGAATTTCCTAACAGATGACCAAATATTAGCTACAACGACCGACCCGTAACATCTACGAGCCAAGTCTTAAGCCGTTGCAATAAAGAAGGATGATCGCCATGTAATGCCGTCTCTAATTTTGCCAAAAGTTGCGCTTCTTCTTCCACAACCCGTCCATCGGCTTTCATCATTTGTTTGACCGCTGCAATCACCCGTTCTTGCTCAGTTGGTGTAGGATGCGCTTGACGAAATTGTTCAATCCAGAGCGTACTGGTATCCGCCGCTGGGCGTAACCGTAGATAGTCGATTTCTCGGGCTTGCATCTCGTCGGTTAGCTGCAATCCTGCCAAATATTGTGCGAGTAATGTGGCCTCTAACGGATGGATCTCACCATCTAGCCAAGCCGCTGCCACCAATAAGCGAAACGCGATCAGGGGAGTTTGCATCCTTAGCGGCGTTTGGGAGGTTGTTTGGCACGTTGCTCATCACGCCAGTTTTGCCAAGTCAGATAGCCAATAGCTACGGTGACTAGCAGTAGCAAGCCTAAGACTAGGTACGCGAGAATGACAGTTAGCATCGTTTAGAACCCGCCACGTCCCCATACAGTTAATGCGAGGGAACTGGCAAAGAAAGCCAATAATACAACCCAGCCCACGGTTACAATATCCATCGTTGCCCCATTGATTGCTTCAGCTCTCATCATAAAAGACTTTGCGAATTCTTTAGAGGGCACGGTAAAAAAGTAACGCATCTTCATATTTACCATCGCCCCACTGCACCGCTTGAGGCGCGTAGCCCGTTTGCACAAAGCCCAAACTTTGCCATAGCTGAATCGAAGCCTGATTACTGGCAAAGACAAGATTGAACTGCACACCACAAAAGCCTAATTCTTTGGCTAAGTGCAGCATCTGTTCACCCATTACGCGTCCGATACCCTGTTTGCGCCGGTCTGAAGCTACGATAAAACCTGCATTGGCAATATGCGCACAGCGTCCGGGATGATTAGCCCGCAAATAAAATGACCCCCATAGGGTACCTTCACCACAAACGCCAAAAGCCCGCTCACTGAGCCAGAAACGATCAAATTGTTCACGGGTCAAGGCCTGATTTTGGGGGAAGGTTTTGCCTTCAAGAACGACTTGGTTAAACAGTTGGTGGGCTGAGGAATGCTGTTGTTCTGACAAAATATTGAGGCTGATCCAAGTGCCATTAGTAAGCTGGTGACGGCTTGGTAAATCTTGTCCCATGCGTGTGACAATAGACTGCGCCTGTCAGTGTAGCTTTATAGCGGGTTGTGCGCAAACACATAGTCAGCAACGGGCTGACCCCCAAGAATATGTTCTTGTAAAATACGTTCGAGGACTTCTTCGGTAGCTGAATGATACCAGTAGCCGCCCGGGTATAGCACCAAAATCGGCCCAGATTTACAGACGCGCAAACAATTGACTTTACTGCGCTGGATACAGACGGTGCCTTCCTCTAGGTCTAATTCTTTGATGCGCTGTTTGAGATAGTCCCAGGCAGCAAGTCCCGTTGATTTTTTACAACATTTGAGTTTGGTGGCATCAACACAAATAAATATATGCCACTGGTAAGACTCAAGGCGGAGGTCAGAAGCAATCTTGGCAAGGGTCATAGCCTCAATTATAGGTTTTAGGGTCAACAAATTTCTAAAAAAATAGCTTTGATGTATTTTATATTACTTTTTCCTTTACCTTCTCTTTACCTTGGCCTCGTAGAGTGTAGACACTATCCGGTATCTAGCCATGTCTTTGATTGAAAAACGCCGCGAATGGCTTGAAGAACTCTACCGTGAACGCACGCTCATTCCCTATAAGGCCGGAGAAATTTTAGAACTACGCCCGCGCGAACTGTGGGTGGTCTATCGCGGTATTGTGCAACTGCTGACCCTTCATCCTACAGGTGATGAAGTCATGCTGGGCTTGCTAGGCCCGATGATGCCCCTAGGTTTACCGCTGACCTTGCTTGAGACTTACCAAGCTGTTGCCCTCACCGATGGTGATTTGTTGCGGCTCAACTGGGATGAAGTCCAACAATCGCCCCGCTTGACCCAGGAGATGAATTTGCAACTGACCCGCCGTCTCCAACAAACCGAAACCATGCTAGCTTTGGCCGGTAAGCGGCGTGTTCTCGACCGGGTACATGGGTTTTTACTGCTCTTAAGCCATGAGTTTAGTACGCCCACCGCAGAGGGCTTACGCCTAGATGTGCGTCTAACCCACCAGCATATTGCGAACGCCCTAGGCACAACCCGCGTCACGGTGACCCGGTTGCTAGGTCAGTTGCGCGATGACGGCTTTTTGCACTTGGGCTTAGACCGTCATCTTTATTTAAATATCACCCTTGAAGAATTACCAACTCAGCGGGTACTTCAGCGCAAATAGGGCATGGGGTTAAGGGGATGTCCGCCCTTACGCACTTCAAAATGAACGTGTGGGCCGGTACAGCGCCCAGTACAGCCCACGGTCATAATCGGTTCACCTTGGGCGACTTGCTGACCGACATGCACCATCACTTTGGTGGCATGACCATAGCGGGTGATCACGCCGTCATCATGCAAAATATCCACCATATTGCCGTAGCCAGTATATTTGCGTCCGGCTGTAACTACAATGCCCGAACGCGCTGCGGCGACGATATCACCAGTATTGCCATCAATATCGATACCCGGATGAATTCGACCATGACGCGGGCCGTAGGGTGAGAGCACAGCGCCTCTGACAGGCCACATATAGCCTTGTTCACTAATACGGTTATGTTTGGTTTTGGGATTAACAAAACTGATCCGTCGCGCTCGCGTGACTTCCTCAGGCGAAAAATTTTCCTCTTCAACGGATTCAACCGCAGGCGTCTCAACAAGGTTGGGACGCGCATAGTCATAGCTAGCTGGCGTGACTTCAAGGATTGGCTCGGCAAAAACTGGCAATAAGCAACTGGCACCAGCAAAAATAGCCACTTGGAAAAAAGACCTGATGGACGAGGAGGTCATAATCAATCCTGCTGAGTGTGGGTAAAATGCCGCTCGATTGACACAAACTAGGGGAAACGCGAAGACCCAAAATTTGTATAACCGTTAAGCTCTGCTGTCTACGAGGTTAGCTGCCGGGTTTGGGTTAGAGCTACCCTATCCAAGAAACTTGGAATACACCCCTAGACGCTCATGATGAGCTTGGTTCCCCCGTCATAGTTCTGATATGAAAACCAAAACTATGTTCGACTTCACAGAAGCGTAAACTATTTTGCGGTCTATGGCAAGTTTGCTGAGCAACTTTTTGGACTTTTGTAGTTGGGAATACGAATATCGACTGTAGCTACTAGAGATGAGAGCGCGTAAGCCACAATAGAAGGGCACTTTGCCTAGAAGCCGCTATGGTCAAGCCCCCCATAACTAATACGACTGATCCACTATTAGCCTTCTTACTGATTGTGGCTGGGGTGCTCGCGACGACACATTTTTTGTACCAACTATTACTAGCTCAAGGCAACTTAGAACACGGATTAAGCTATTTGTTATTTTTATTTTTTCGTTTTACACCCTGGTCCTGGCTGCTAATTTGTATGATTTGGAGTAGCCTAGCTTTGCTGCTTTTACCCAAGACTAGGATTACAACCGTCGGTTCTGCCAATTTCTGTGCGACTGCGGCCTTAGCCTTATGGTTTCATATGCCCTCGATTGGTCCACCATTGTTGATAGGAATGTTAAGTTTAGCCCTTGCTTTTGGGATCAAAAAGGTTCTACCTTGACAGCACCGATAGCCCTTTCTATGCTTAGTAAATAGACTTTATCTGAGAAACCATTTGCGTTCTACTCCTTCGCCCCGTCGTCCAGTTAAAACCCAACGCGCTGATGCGCCTTACATCAATGACCGCGTTCGGTTTCCCCGCATTCGTGTAATCGATAACGAAGGCAAACAACTCGGCATCATGACTTCCCGCGAAGCCTTGACGATGGCGCAAGAACAAGAACTCGATCTCGTACTAGTCAGTCCTGATGCCGACCCGCCCGTGTGCCGGATTATGGATCACGGTAAATATAAATTTGAGCAAGAAAAGAAGCAGCGCGAGGCTAAGAAAAAGCAGCATACCGTCGAAGTCAAAGAGATTAAAATGCGTTACACGATTGAGGCGCATGATTACCAAGTACGTCTGCGCAATGCCCAAAAATTTCTCGCCGAAGGCAACAAAGTTAAATGTACGATCATGTTCCGGGGACGAGAAATCCAACATGCGGACATGGCGCGTACGCTCTTGATGAAGCTAGCGCAAGAATTAGGCGATACGGTCGAAGTTCAGCAAGAACCCCTGACTGAAGGTAAAAACATGATTATGATTCTTGCCCCCAAAAAAGCCTAACTTGAGGGATTCATCCCCGCTATTCTTAAGAACTTATGAAGCTACGAGATGCACATGGGGATCGCGCCTAGAGTGATAAACAAGATACCTCCTAACTGCGTCCTAAGTCCCCCTACTCGCTAGAGGGGCTTTTTTTTGTGGACAATAGTAGGGTAGGGCACTAGGGGTAGGGGAGCTGGTGACAAAGGTTGGGGTTTTGGGCAGGGGAGCTTGGGGATTAGCCCTGAGTGAATTACTACAGGCACAGGGACATACCGTACACATTTGGTCGCGTTCTGAATCCTTGACCGGGATAGCTGAAGGTATTGATGTGCTGATTTCTGCATTACCGATGCAGGCAATTCGCCCAGTGGCAGCCGCCTTACAACAGGTAAAATTTGCACCGGATGTGCCTTTAGTGACGACTACAAAAGGGCTAGAGCCTAATACGATTTTGACCCCCCGCGAAGTTTGGCAAGAATTTTTACCCCAGCAGCCCTTAGCCGTCTTGTCAGGGCCTAATCTAGCTGAAGAAATTCTGCAAGGTCTACCCTGTGCCACGGTGATTGCGAGTAGTAAGCTCAGGGTTGCCCAGCAAGTGCAGCAGCTTTTGGCCTGTGAAAGGTTTCGGGTCTATATTAATGGCGATGTGCGAGGGGTAGAGCTAGGCGGGGCTCTCAAAAATGTCATTGCGATCAGTGCCGGGGTCAGCGATGGCCTGAGCCTCGGACTCAATGCCCGCGCTGCTTTGATCACCCGGGGTCTAACCGAAGTGATGCGCGTTGGCGTACTGATGGGTGGGGAAATAGCAACTTTTTATGGGTTGTCGGGGTTGGGCGATTTGCAGGCGACCTGTACGAGTCCCACTAGTCGTAATTATCAGGTGGGTTGGCGGTTAGCCCAAGGTGAGAGCTTGGGTCATATCCTCTCTCAACTGACAGGCACAGCTGAAGGTATCAACACCGCCCATGTCTTAGTACAGCTTGCGACCCAAAAACAAATTGAACTCCCTATTGCAAGCCAAGTATGCGCTTTACTAGATGGTAAAACCACGCCTGAAGCAGCTTTGATGGCTTTGATGTCTCGTGATCTCAAAGAAGAAGTGTTCTAACATCTTAGATAGTCATCTATGCCCTGAGAAAAGCCCCTCGCTCCAATCCCCAGCGATCATTCAAGCAGAGACGCTATTACCTGTTATCCCACACATGGCGTATGACGGTGTTGAGACTATTGACCAACCAGAAAATCAGGCAAGCAGGCACAAACAATTCTGAAGTGGCAGAAGTAAAGATGGCAGTACAGATGAGTAAAGCGGATTTGGAATAGGCCAAAAGCTGAAGGCGAATTTGCTACAGTGCCAGCGTTGGTAGCACGCGGGTTTAGTGTATGAGAAATGGCGGACATACTCAGCCTGATAGTTGAACAGATCCAAGATAGTCTTAGAGATTCGGCCGTTTAAACTCCAAACTCAAGTAAAACCTGAGGGCTAGAGCATCAATCTGGATACCAAAACATGCCTTTGATCCCTTCAGGATCAGACATAAAGCCTAAACGGCGATAAAAATTTACCACTTGAGGGTCAGCAAAAAGAGTGATATTGCTGATATCTGCTGTCCGCAATTCTCGTACGATTTTATCCATCAAAGAACGCCCTAAGCCTTTACTTTGATAATCAGGATGAACTGCGACATCCCAGATAGTTGCGTTAAAAGCGTGGTCTGAGGTCGCTCGCGCAAAACCAATTAGGCGACGTTTTTCTGGTAGCTCTTCATACAGAGAAACCACGCAAAAGCTGCATTCAATGGCTTTTTTGACCTTGCGTAATGGACGGCGCGACCAACCCACAGCATCACATAATTCTTCGAGTTCGTACACATCGACTTCACGCGTGGTGCTAAAGACAAACCGAGGAGGCATGTCTTTGGGCGTAACTTGGGGAGAATCCGCATTGGGAAAAAGCCGCTTCCAGAAACTCATGAATTACTGCATACCAGTACGATCCAGTCTACCGCCCTAAGCCGAGTCTGATTGCGCGATTTTTACTCAAATTGCCGCTGGGGCTCTGAATCCTCAAACCGCTATCAATACTAATGCGTAAAGGCGGCGTGAAAAAAGATAAGCGCGCCTGCTCACCTCCTTTGAGCCAAGTCCGAGAGCTAGGGCGTTCATTAACCAAAACCCTAGTTACGGTTATGACCAATGGTGACTACTTTTTGTACAAACCTATGGACTTCGGGTTTAGTGCCTAAAATTTGGACTGTAATCATTTGAGTATCCTGATCGCTTCAACGACATTACGTCCGTAAAGCTGCGGAACCCTCGGGCAGGATTGCGCTGAACCGTAGCGTGCTGCTGTGCCTCACTTCGTAAAATAGGCTCAGAGGCTCCCAGTAATCTAGGCCAGTGTCCTCACAGTTGGGTACTATGCACAAACAATCCCAAAGCATACCTTCTCTCTGGTTAATCATTAGTTTGTTTAGCTTAGGGATTACTTTGGACTTCGATTCTCCTGTTTTGGGTCAAACCCAAACAGTATCTCCCTCTCCCGAAAAACCTCCGGCAATTCGGCATTTTTGTCGGGGTGGTCAAGTCTGGTCAGGTAATGGTCAAATTATTCGTGGACCCGGTAGCGGCGGTACGCTGCGTTTAGCCATCCAAATCGACGGCAATCGTTATCACTCGATCGAAGGGCCTTCTTTAGATATTCAATTAACTGAGACTACGCCGATTCCAATTATTAGTGACGGTAATCAGTGGAATTTTCAGGTTGCTGGTCAATACCTCAACGTGACATTGACGCGCGCTAACGGTCAAGTAATTAACTTTAATCTTGCTCTCAAACAGTAAGCTAGGGGGTATGCAGTTTTTGCCCTCTATGCTCAATCGTGCTAATCCCCGTTTTTGGCTGGCGGTAGCCTGGGGCTTACTCTGGGGCTGGGTCTTGCCCCAGACGCCCCTTATGAATGGAGAACTGGCAACAGGCGATAGTGTGGTACGGCTTTTGCCCCATCCTATTCCAGCTCCGGTCGAAATCGTGCTATTCACAGGACAAAATGGCTTAGTTGATCGGCCGGCCTATAGTCGCCGAGTCGAGCAGCTCTTGGCGGGTGGTGCTCGCGGTATCATCATAAATTTGCCTGTGGACTTTGGGCTACCTCTCAAACTGCCCGGTCAAGTACCGCTAGGATTACCCAAATCCTGTATTACGCTGTTGGAGACTAATCTCGACTGTCCGCTAGCTCAGGTGTTGACGCGCTATTATGCCCAGTTGATCTTGGTAACTGCCGCCCAGCCTGGATCCTCTCCGCAACAAGTCAATGTCTATAATCATTTCCAGAGTTTTACGGCTGATGGACAAGCCTATCGTCACCCTTTAGAACAAGTTCTGGCGGTGACCGGCATTAGCCCGGATCGCGACGGGGTCGTACGTCATCAAACTAGCCCAGATTGGTATACCGATATATTTAATAGTGGTCCTTGGCGTCTCTCTCCTGTAGCGCTACTAGCAGCCCAAAAATGGGGTCAGCCTTTTGATACAAGTACCGAGCAAAATCTGCGTTTTTTGCCTGATGAGTTGATCGAGACGCGACCTATTCCCGCCATTTGTCCGGTGGCAGAACCTTGTCAGGTTCGAGGAAAAATTATTATTCTTGGCTATCACCAATCCCCTGATATTTTGACACCTGTGGGTTGGCTCACGTCTTTGCAAGTGGAAGCGCAGATGTTGAGCAGTATTTTTGACCGCGCTTCTTATCATCGCTTGAGTGTATTGCTTCAGGGGCTGGCTATATTAGGTGAGACCCTGCTTTGGGTGATATTTCTTAATTACTTTGCCCCATCCAAACGCCCTTTGCCACCCTTGGCTTTGTGGTTTGCCCTGTGGGGTTTAGTCTCCTTGGGCTGGCTCGGTCTAGTTTATCTGAGTGTCCTTGCCTTTGAGCTCTTGTTGCCGACATTTTTTATCCTTGGTGCGATTACTTTTACTACCGTAAGTATCTATATCAGTGAGCTTTGGCTACGGGCAAGAGCAGCATTTTTTGCACAACAAGAAGAACTCGAAAATCTACGTAAAGCCGAGCGTCAAGCTATCCTTAACCAAGCCCGCAAACTGCTTTATCGGGTTGCAACAGATATTCATGACCGACAGTTACAGCAACTCAAACTCGTAATGGATGATTTAGAAAACTGTCTAGACCGTCCGCAACCTGAAAACCTTGAGCCAATTTTGCAGGAGTTAGGAGAAATCGGTCTCGGTATTCGCAATGAATTAACTAATTTGCGTTCTCTAGCGGACAAATTAGAGATTAGCCCGGAACTTAAGAGCGGCTTACACGAGGGCATTCGGGTCGAATTTAATAAAATGTGGGCTAAGGGTGAATTACTACTAATTCCGGTCTTGGAACTCGAACCGCTCACCGAACCGCTTGATCAAAGTCAGTGGCTAGATGCCCGAGAAGATATTTTTCGATTTTTCCGCGAGGCGCTGGCCAATGCCCTGCGCCACGGACGTCAAGGTACCTATGTTTACATTCGCCTACAACAAACGGAGGCTGGTGCCGAACTGACCATCGAGAATGATGGCGTTATGGACTCCATAAGTATTAGCCAAAATCAAGGTGGTTATGGCACGAAGGCCATGAATACAATTAGTGCTTCGCTCCACGAAGGGCAGTGGCAGCGGGATCTTTTGGATAATGAAAGGGTTTGTGTGAGTTTGCGTTGGAATATGCAAGCCTATTTTCCTAAGCAAGCCGTTACTATGTCATAGTAGCGTCACATCTAGAGGTTAGATTAGAAACTACTCTGATGCTGTAATTGCCATGCGTTTATCCCCAGCGGTGTTGTTCGGTGTTGTCTTATTGGTAGGTGGAGCCGCTCAGCCTGCCATGGCACAAATCTCAATTCAGCAGTTACTCCCAATCGTCACGCAGGTAGCAGGACAATATCTATATGCTCGTCCCAATGCCTATGCTCAACCCAATTACTATGGCAATAATCAAGGTTATGCACAACGCGGTCGTTATCCTTCTAACTACAACGGTTATCCGGGTAATTCCTATAGTTATCCTATGCAGAATTACGGCGTAACCAACTATACCAATCCCCAATCTTTGCTCCCAACTGTAGCTCAACTTGCTGCACAAGCCCTACTCTCAGGTAATCGTTCCTATGGTGGTTACCCTCAGCCCGGTTATGGCACTTCGTCCGTCCCAACTGTTCTGCCTTATGTGGTGCAAGCGGCGGGTCAATTGTTGAATCAACAACATCCCTATCCAGCGCAACCTTATTCAAATCAGGGACAAACTTATTATCCCAATAATAATCAAAGCCAGCCCTACAATCCAGAAAATCCCTGATTTACTAACTTGCGACAGGGTACTCAAAAAGTTTGCTGGTTGTTGCTAAGAAGGACGACTAGCAGATGGATAGTAACTGTAAATAACAGTTGCACCTAAAGCCAGCACCCCGGCGATGATAGCTACTAACTGAATCCCCAAAGGTTGACTCTGGGAATAGCCAAAATTAGCAAACAAAAAGCCCTGCATCAATCCGGCTAAACCCAAACTTGCCTTCATACCTAAGCCTTGCACACCAAAAAATAAGGCTCCTTTAACTTCTCCTGTCAGGGCATAATCTGCATCTATTTGATCTGCCACCATCGTATTCGGTACATCCGACAAAATTGCCAAAGGAATGCCGTGTAAGCCCAAAATGAGTAATGCCCAATTCTGAGCATTAAGTATCCCGACACTTGTGCCAAAAGTAGCAAGCAACGGCATCAAACCCGCCAACATCGCCGTCGCTCCCATCATCCATAGGCGTTTACTGACCCGGTCTGCTAGCAAGCGAATCACCACTAGCGACAAAATCGCGACCAAAAAAGTAAAGCCTAAATATAGTGAAACCATGGCCGCTGGCTGATCTAGCAGCACGGTTACCAAATAAATCACCACGGATCGCACGGCATTAAAGCCCAGCCACAGCAAACCTTGCGCCAGTACAATCACCTGAAACCCTGGATTACGCACTAAGATCGCCACGAGTTCACGTCCCGAGAACTTTACTGGCACCTCAGGCTGGTCTAGTTTTGCTACAACTGACAAAGGCAAACTCATCAACAGCAAGGCACCACTAATAAAGATTGTCGTCATCAAAGCTAAATTATTGCCCAAAGCCTTAAGCGCAATGCCCGACAATACTTGTCCCACCAATACGCCGCCTTGAATCACCAAAGCGAGGGAATTAGTTAACCGTAAGCGCTGTTGTTCGGCAGGTGCGATCCGGGGAAGCAATCCCAAAAAGGTGACGGCGTAGGCGGCTTGACCTAGTTGGGCGAGCAGGAGCAAGCTAAAAAGAACAAGTGTATTAAATGATACTTGACCCGCCTGAGGCAATAGAAATAAACCCAGACTACCCACCCCAAATGCTACAGTTCCGGCAAGTAACATCAAGCGTGGTTGGCTCAAGCGGTCTGAGAAAAAACCAACGGCTGGACTGGCAATTGCCTCTGCACCCCGTGAGACCAGCACTGCAGCACCAAATAGTCTCGGATCAACCAAGGGCGGCGCATCATTGGGTAAAAAGAAATAAATCAGCCATAATTGCAACACTGTATCCAAAATCAAATAACCGCCATAACCGCCGAGATAGCGTAAGTCTGGACTAAAAAAAGATTTGAGGCGGTAATGCATGGGATTAGTGTACCTAGTTTTAGAGGGCAAGACCTTGCCGTTTGAATAATCAGCCCCCCCTCGCCCCATAAATGGGGAGCTAAAACCAGCTAATACTTGGTTTGGATATCTGAGAAGAAAGAGAGTTAACGCTCTATTGCTAAAAGTGTAACTTTCCCCAAGAGTGCCCTGGCTCCCCATTTATGGGGCGGGGGGCTACTATCTAAACGGAGCTTGCTCAAATTACCTAGGAGTGTCGAAGTAACGATTCACGGACTATTCCGCTAAACTTGGAAGTATGGCAAAAACAGAGTTTAAACTAAATCTGGCAGATTTTTGGCAGGAAGCACGGCGTGAAGCCCTATCGACTTTAGGGTCGTTTCAGTTAGCTATTCCCTTATTATTGGTGATTGCGCTGACCAGTATTATCGGTACGGTGATTCCCCAGCAGGAGGGACAAGAATTTTATCAAGCCCGTTATCCTGAGCATGGACAAGTCGTTTTAGGCTTTCTTACTTGGCCGCGTATTTTGGCCTGGGGATTTGATGATGTCTATCGCACCTGGTGGTTTATTGCTCTACTAATCTTGTTTGGTACAAGTTTGATTACCTGCTCATTTTTGCGCCAAATTCCAATGCTCAAAACTGCCCAACGCTGGCGGTATTATAAAGAACCCCGTCAATTTAGTCGTTATGCACTCTATGCAGAGCTTGCTCCTGAGCAGTTAGCAACCTTACCTAAAGTATTACAAAAAAAACAATTTCAGGTTTTTCAGGAAGAGAATAAACTCTACGCCCAACGCGGCATCTTGGGTAAAGTCGGTCCGATTCTAGTTCATATCAGTATGATTCTAATTTTAGTCGGCGGTGTCTGGGGAGCTTTGGGAGGATTTAAGACCCAACGCATGGTTATTCCCGGCGCTAGTTTTGATATCAAAACTAGCAATAAGTCTTCACTCTCCTGGGCTAGCCCACCATCCTGGAAAGTTCGAGTCGAGGATTTTAGAATTGAAAATCGTACTAACGGCTCGATCCGACAATTTTATTCTGATTTGGTTGTTTTAGATGACCAAGGTAAACTAGTTACGCGCAAAACTATCTCAGTTAATCAACCCCTTGTCTATGATGGTGTGACCATTTATCAGGCCAGTTGGGCAGTTGACTCGGTGTTATTTCGTTTTGGTGTCAATGATCCGTGGATTGTGATTCCTTTTCAGTCTTTAGAACAAAAAATTAATGGTCAGGATACTTGGGGAAGATTTATTCCTTTGGATACCAAAAATAATGTTGGTATTTTCCTTGCCGCGAGTAATTTACAAGGGGTGATGGCTATTCTCTACAGTGGTGATAAACCTATCCAAACCTACCGCTTACGCCCCGGTTTACCACAAAAAATTGGCAACACCGCAATTCAGCTAGAAGTCAAACAAGTGATTGGTTCCACAGGCTTACAAATCAAGCAAGACCCCGGTGTACCCATGGTTTATGTGGGATTTGGTCTGCTCATGATCGGAGTTTGTATGAGTTATATTAGCCATACCCAAATCTGGGCTTTACAGCGCGATGGTAAACTCTATCTAGCGGGTAAAACCAACCGGGCGCAAATTTCTTTTGAACGAGAGTTTACCGCTCTGTTGAGTCAGCTAAAAGCTTAAATCAGTAATAGTTAAATCAAGGCTAGTAAATAACCTTTGATATCAGATAACGCAACTTTACTAACCGCACCTGATTTGCGCTCACGAATCTCAACTAGTCCATCTTTGAGGTCACGACCAAGGGTCAAACGGTAAGGTAAACCAATCAAGTCCGCATCTTTGAATTTGACGCCAGCGCGCTCATCGCGGTCATCAAGTAGGACTTCAACCTCAGCTGACTCTAACTCTTGATAAAGTGTTTCTGCAATCTGTTGTTGTTGCTCATCTTTGATATTGGTGACCACCAAATGGACATGATAGGGCGCAATCGCTATCGGCCAGATCATGCCATCAGCATCGTGAAATTGTTCGACTAAGGCCGCAGGCAAACGGGAAATACCGATCCCATAACATCCCATCACCACTGGCGTAACGACGCCTGACTCATCAGCAAATGTCACCTGCATCGGCTTGGCATATTTTGTACCGAGTTGAAAAATATGACCCAGCTCAATGCCCCTGGTACTTTCTAGCGTCTCAGTAGGTGCTAGATGACAATAATCACCCGCTTGCGCTGTATCCACATCAATGGTCTCAAAAATAAGAGCCGGATAATCTGACCAATTGCTGTTAATCCAATGCTGGTCTTTTTCGTTAGCGCCCGTGCTGAAATAGGCTAATGCAGTTGCCAAAGGATCAACAATACGGGTCACGGCGCAATCAAAGGGAGCATCTATGCCCAAGAAGCCCGTCGGAACCCGAGTCATGGTAAAGACTTCAGTCTCAGTCGCTAACCGTATATCTAGTGCGTGGAGATGATTTTTTAGCTTAGTTTCATTGACCTGACGATCACCACGAATGCTGACCAACACGGGTGATTCTTTGCCATCTTTGCGCGCCATGTAGAGAATATTTTTAATAATTTGTGTCAGATCAAGTTTGAGCAAATCTGCCTGTTGTTGGACAGTTTTTAACTTGGGAGTATAGACTTTTTCGCGGGTACCAGGATTAGCTACAGGTACCGCAGTTGGTGCAATCGAGAGGGCTTTTTCACTATTCGCTGCATAATTTGCCGCATCACAATAGAGAATCGTATCCTCGCCGATCTCAGCTAAGGCCATAAACTCGTGACTACCCGAGCCGCCAATCGCCCCAGAATCCGCTTCGACCGCCCGAAAATTGAGACCACAGCGCGTAAAAATATTGGTATACACCTGATGCATTGCCCAATAAACTTGTTGTAAACTCTCCACATTGGCATGAAAAGAGTAGGCATCTTTCATGATAAATTCGCGCCCACGCATCAAGCCAAACCGTGGGCGTTTTTCGTTACGAAACTTGGTCTGAATCTGATAGAGCGTAAAAGGTAGTTGCCGATAGGAGGTCAGGCTACTACGCACAAAATCACAGACCGCTTCTTCGTGGGTGGGCCCTAGGCCAAATTCGCGTGCCTGTTCGCTCGGGCCATCCTTGAGCGTAAACATCAAACCCTCCGCCCGATAGACCTCCCAGCGTCCTGATTCTTGCCAGATTTCAGCCGGATGGAGTTGGGGTAACAGACATTCTTGGGCATGAATTTGATCGAGTTCTTCGCGGACAATGCCTTCTATTTTGGTTAGTACCCGCCACAACAAGGGGCCATAGACATAGAGTCCAGCCGTATTACCGAGGGTGCGCATAAAGCCACTACGGAGCATCAGCTGATGACTGACAGCAACGGCGTCACTAGGGGCTTCGCGTTGGGTTACAAAAAAACTTTGGGATAACCGAGTCATAAACGAATACCTGCGAGGTAGCCTTCTACGGTTTGACGTGCCAGGATATTGAGTTTGCTTTTTTCGGCACAGTAGGCCAAATCTTGATCTAAACCCAAGCCCAACAAACGTTGACCGTGACTGGCTTGATGCAGCAGACCCAGAATATTATCTTGCCACTGATCATAGAGTGCGCAAGCCGCTGTAGTTTCATCATTAGCAGGTGTTCCTAACTGCCAAGCCACGGCGCCAGCACAACAGGTATCTTCTAGAGAATAACTACCTTCCCAACCCGAGCCGACAATCCACACCGTATTAAAGTCTGATTCCCGTAAAAATGTCCGCACGGTCTCCAGATTGATAAACGCGGCTGTAATCACGACTGGAGCCGTGCGTACTACCGATAAGGCGCGGGTACCATTAGTTGTACTCATCAAAATCCACTGGTCTGCCACCCGTTCAGGCGTGTACTCAAAGGGTGAATTACCTAATTCAAACCCTTCGACCCCTTTACCACCGCGTTCTCCCGCCTTGAGACAGCCGGGATAGCCGAGCGCTGCGCTGCGTAATTGGTCAAAATCTGCGTAAGCCCGTACGCCTTTAGCCCCATGGTCCAGAGCCGTAGCAATGGTCGTCGTAGCCCGTAAGACATCAATGACCACTGCACAATCAGGCTGACCCGTGGTCGGCACAAGTTCAGGTGTATGAAAAACAGCAACTTTCATGACCTTATTGTACCGAAGCCGAAGACCCTAATGCAGTTCTTCTTTAGCTAAATTGCGGTTCCAGGCGGGGATGGCAACGGTAATATTGCTGGTGCCATCGGGGACACACTGACAGGCAAGGCGGGATTTACCGATAATCAGCTTGGGGGCATTATCGAGCATATCTTCTTCATCTTCTGCCGCCGTATTGCAGGCTTTCATGCCATCCAATACATAGATATGACAAGTGGAGCAAGCACAAACCCCGCCGCAAGCATGGTCAATATTTACCCCATGAGCCAAGGCGATATCCAAAATACTCCCCGGCAGGCCGTCATCGCCATAGGGAATCTGGGTGGGATCAACACGGACTATCTTACCCAAAGGCTCGAAGGTAATCGTGTAAACCTCTTGGGGTAAGGTAAATTCGGTTTCGCGGATGTAGGGGTTTTTGCCACCCATAGCTGATTTATCACAATGTTCTCACTCTATCCTAGGTCATAAAGAGTCGGCGGAGTTGGGCTATTTTGTCACAACTTTGTCATACCCAGTGCATAGAGATTCGGTATTTTGGGATAACTTGAGTGAGACCAGATTTAATTGTTACCCATGAACAAACCGTTTTTTACCTTTGTGACTCTACTCATGACTGCCCCCGTTTTTGCCCAAACTATCCCTACCCCCAAAGAACCTGTTGCGCAAACGGCTCAGAACTTGATACTACCAACCAGAGAATTTAGCCTAGGATTATCTGAAGCCTTTATTAAAGCTGATAGCCAAAATCCGCAACTAGTCGCTGCCCGTAAAAATTTGGATATTAGTCAAGGGGATATCACGATTGCCGGAGCCGTACCCAATCCGCAGATTTCTGCACAATATAGTCTCGGTTCGATTGCCTCTGAGCAGGGTAACCCCCAGCAGTTAGGCTTCAGCCAAACCTTTGAACTCGGTGGTAAGCGCGATGCGAGGTTAGCATTAGCAGGTTCTCAGTATCAACTCACAACCCTTCAACTCAATGCCCTGCGCTGGGATGTGCGTTCTCGGGTGCGCCGGGCCTACGCCGAACTCGCTGCCGCTGAAGCGACCGCCCAATTTGTTGATGCGCTGATTGGGTTAGCTGACCGCCTAGTCGATATTGCCAGTAAACGCTTTGAAGCGGGGGCATCGCCTAAGGCTGAAGTCTTGCAAGCTCAGTTAACCCGTAGCCAACTCGATACCCAAAAGACCCAAGCTAGTGGACGGATTTTGAGTGCCAAAACCCAGCTCAATAGCCTGATCGGTGAGAAGCCCGAGCAACCCGCCGAAGTGGAAGATAAGGGCTTATTTAATCTCTCGGTGACAAAAACAGAGTTGGTTCCGGTGCCGACAGTGGTCTTGCCAACAGCTGATGACCTAGTGACCCAAGCCTATGACCAGCGTTTGGATCTACGCGCGACCCTACAACAAATCGAAGTTGCCCAAAACCAACTGCGCTTGGCCCAAGCCCTGCGTACACCTGATTTGCAAGCGGGACTAGCCTACGCTTTTACGACGTTTGGCAATAGTACGCCTCAGGCCAGTGGATTAGTAGCCTCCATGGGTTTGACCTTGCCTATTTTTTACAATCAAGTCGGGGAAGTCGCCAAAGCCCAAGCCATTATTGACCAGTCAGGACTCCAAGTCACCGCGCTCAAACAACTGATTGCGACTAATGTGCGCGTATCTTATCAAACCCTCAGTGTGGCGCGAGAAAATATTCGCAAGTATCAAACCCAACTTTTGCCCGCCTCAACCCAGGTCTTACAACTCGCCCAAGAGAGCTATCAGGTAGGTAAAACTGGCTTGAGTAGTGTGATCCTAGCCCAACAGGCCAACCAACAAATTCGCTCTGGTTATCTTGATGCCATCGTCGCCTACCAAGCAGCATGGGCTGATCTTGAACTGGCGGTGGGCGCGCCTTTGAGTCTTTCGTAATAATTAGGGATGTCTAGATGAATACCTTTTCTGTGGATACGCTGATTACCCAAGCCTTCAAACGCCGCTATCTAGTCGTCGTGTTTGCGGCTCTGCTGCTCGGGGTTGGGTATGTGGCGTTTAAGACCTTATCGCTGGAAGCCTATCCTGATTTTACCGATCCGCTCGTGCGGGTGATCACGATTTTGCCCGGTAAGGGCGCAGAAGAGATGGAACGGCTCGTCACAATCCCCCTCGAAAAGGAACTCAACGGCATCCCTGGCGAAACGAATTTGCGCTCCTTATCTATTTTTGGCCTCTCGGTGGTCTATGTACGATTCGAGGACGGTACCAAGAGCTTTCAGGCTCGGCAACAGGTCATCGAACGCATTAACCAAGCTGATTTACCCGCTGAGGCCAAACCCCAACTTGACCCTGATGCCTCACCGATTGGGGAAATTTATCGCTACACCTTAGAGTCCAAATATTTTGACCCGATGACCCTTAAGGCAATTCAAGACTGGCAACTCGAAAAAGCCTTTCGGCAAATTCCGGGCGTGATTGATGTTACGAGTTTTGGTGGTCCGAGTAAAACCTATCAAGTCCAAGTTGATCCCGGACGTTTACGGGCTTACAATCTGACGGTTAATCAAGTCTATGATGCGGTCACGAAATCAAATAATACGACTGGCGGTAACTATATCGAGAATAATGGACAAGCCTATATTGTGCGGGGTCTGGGTTTACTCAAAAACACAACAGACCTCGGTCAAGTGGTGGTCAGTACCAGTCAAGATGGCACGCCTGTCAGGGTACGCGATGTGGCAGAAATCACCATCGGCGCTGGGGTACGCCTTGGTCAGGTGGGCAAAAATCGCCAAGATGATGTCATCCAAGGCATTATCTTGATGCGGCGCGGTGAAGACCCCTCCCAAGTTGTTGAGCGGCTTTACGAAAAATTGCCTGAGATCCAAGCAAGCCTGCCTAAAGGTATCGAACTTGTGCCACTTTATGACCGTACCGAGTTAATTCGGCGCACGATTGAGACGATTAGCCATAACGTCGCAGAAGGCGTAATTTTAGTGATTGCGGTATTGTTATTATTTTTATTTGAAGTGCGTTCAGCCTTGATCGCGGCGACTGTGATTCCTTTTGCGTTGCTGTTTGCTTTTACCCTTTTGAATATCTTTAAGATTCCGGCAAATTTGTTGAGCTTAGGGGCTGTGGACTTCGGCATTATTGTCGATGGCACGGTGGTAATGATTGAAAACATCTATCGGCGGCTAGCCGAAGAAGGTCATGAGCTAGACCCCGTAGACCGGGTGCAATTGACTCTTGAAGCTGCCAAAGATGTAGGTAAACCGATCTTATTTGCGACAGGTATTATCGTCACGGCCTTTTTACCGATCTTTGCCTTTGATGGCGTTGCGGGTAAATTATTCCGTCCCCTAGCCTTTACCATGACCTTTGCCTTACTCGGCGCTGCGATCGGGGCAGTGATCGTGATCCCGGTGATCTGCTCCTTTGTGTTGACCAAAAAACCCCTCATTGAGCGTGAAAGTCCCGTTATTTATTGGGCCGAAAAAATTTATAAACCGCTTCTTAATATCAACTTACGGATGCCTCTGATAATTTTGGGCGGATCGAGCTTGGCCTTTGTCGCGGCAATTTTATTATTTGGTCAAGTGGGTTCTGAGTTTTTGCCTAACCTCGATGAGGGCAATATCTGGCTGAGGGTCACGGTCTTACCAACGAGTGTTTCTCTCGAAAAATCCGTAGCAGTGGCCCATGCGATCCGTTTGAAATTAATCAAATATCCTGAAGTCAAAAACGTCGTCTCTCAAAGCGGTTCTCCTGATGATGGTACCGATGCCAATACCCCGAGTAATATCGAATTTCTTGTAGACCTGTATCCGGCGAGTCAGTGGCGCAAACAGTGGGGCGAAGATAAAGAAAAATTAGTCAAATCTATGGACAAAGATTTACAAGTGATCCCCGGAATTTTGACGACGTTCTCCCAATATATTCAAGATAGTGTTGATGAAGCAATTGCTGGTGCTAAGGGGGAAATAGCGGTCAAACTCTATGGGCCAGATGTCAATGTTTTACAGAACTTGGGTAATCATATCGCTGCCATTATGACCAAAGTTCCTGGGATGGTCGATGTCGCTGATGACCAGATGGTAGGCCAGCCCCAGTATCAAATCCAGATTGACCGCGCTAAAGCTGACCGCTACGGCGTTAATACGGATGATATTGGTGAAGTCATTGAAACTGCTATCGGGGGTAAGATTGCCACCCCATTGGTCGAAGGCGAGCGCAAATTTAATGTATTGGTGCGTTTTGAAAGTGCCTATCGCTCCAGTCCTGACGCGCTCAAGGATATTTTGGTGCCGACCTCTGATGGCAAAACTGTACCTCTAGCCCAGGTTGCCCAAGTGCAAACCACTGTGGGAGCCACGATGATTGCCCGCTCAGATAACTCCCGGTTAGTGGTGATCAAGGCTAACGTTCGTGAACGTGACTTAGGTTCGGCGGTCGCTGAAGCGCAAACTAACGTCGCAGCTGATGTAAAACTCCCGGAAGGCTATCGCCTAGTTTGGGGTGGTCAATTTGAAAACCAACAAAAAGCGAATGCTCGCCTAGCTATCGTGCTGCCGATCACGATTTTGGGGATATTTTTACTCCTGTTTACCAATTTTGGCAAAATTGGGGATGCGCTAGTGGTCATGACGGCGGTACCCCTGGCCGCGATTGGTGGGATTGGTGCCTTATTTTTGACCCACACCTATTTCTCGGTCTCAGCGGGGGTTGGCTTTATCGCCGCCGCCGGAGTCTCGGTACAAAACGGCGTGATCCTGCTCTCCTATATAAAACAGCTAGAACGCGAAGGCTTTCCACCAGGCAAGGCCATCATCGAAGGTGCTGCGGTTCGTTTACGTCCGGTATTGATGGCAGGGACTGTGGCAATCTTGGGGCTGATCCCAGCGGCACTCTCCAATGGCATTGGCTCACAGAGTCAAAAACCCTTTGCCATTGTGATCATTGGTGGTGTATTTACCGCAACCTTGCTCACATTGTTTGTGGTACCTGCTCTTTATAGTTTGCTCACTGTTCGTAAATCCGTGGAGATAGAACCCTAATGTTGATTGATGCTCGTCAAGTGTTGCTGCGTTCGACGCTGTTTGGGGTACTGTGTCTGAGTTTATTAAGTGCGTGCAGTAGCCAAGTCAAAATCCCTGATGTCCCCGCTGAGGCCGCCCAAGTCCCGGCGGGACCCACCCGAATTCCTTTAAAGCCAGCCCAAGAAAAGGAGATTGGCCTACGTCTTGAAGAAGTTAGCGTCCGGCCTTTTCCAGTGACAATTCAGGCCAGTGGACAGGTCAAAGCCGCCGAGGACTTGGTGGTGCATGTGTCGACACCCGTCACAGGGCGAGCCACCGAAGTCAAAGTTCAGACCGGGCAAGACGTGCGAGCCGGACAAATCCTAGCTGTGCTCAAATCCGATGCGGTGGGACAAGCCCAAACCGTCTTACTGCAAGATATTTTGCAAATTGACAGTGATTTTAAGCAAGCCCAACTCCAGTCCCAGCTCTCTCAGGCGGCCTATGCCCGGGAACAAAAATTATTCAAAGATAATATCTCAGCACGTGCTGATCTCGAGACGGCGCGTACCCAATACCAAAAAGACCAAGGCACACTGCAAGCTCTGCAAGCCAAGCGTCAAGCCACAATTAATGCTTCTCAAGAACAGCTTTCTCTCTATGGTGTGGCGACAGGGGTCGCGGCTCATGTGGTCAAAACTCGGCACCTTGACCCCTATATCCGCATCATTGCCCCGCGTCGGGGCGTCGTCGTCAGTCGTAATATTAATACCGGAGAACTGGCTGATCCGAGTAAAGAAATGTTCCAACTTGCCGACTTAAGTCAGGTTTGGTTAGTTGCGGATCTCTACGAAAAAGATATCTCCAAAGTACGGGTCGGTCAGCCTGCTACGCTGACGCTCGATAGTCTAGGCGGTAAACGCTTTCCGGGACGCATCAAGTATGTTGCCGATGAGCTTGATCCCCAAAGTCGGACGCTCAGTATCCGGGCTGTCGTTCCCAATCCTGGGCTAATGCTCAAACCCAGCATGTTTGCTCGTGCTCAGATTCGTGTGGCTGATAGTCCTGATCTGTCTGTTGCGCGTTCTGCCCTCCAACGTAGTGGTGATTTCACTTACGCCTATGTTCCGGTTGCCCCCCATGTTTATGAAGAACGGCAGGTCATGCCTGGCATTGACGACGGGCAGTATGTCCAGATAATATCGGGGCTAAAGCCCGGTGAAAATGTAGTCACCCAAGGCACCCTTGCCCTCAAAGGCGAAGCCCTCAAAATCGTAGGAGGTATCAACTAGTGAAAATGATTGTGGCTATCATTCAACCCTTTATGCTTGATCGCATCGTGCGGGCTTTGCGTGGCAAAATTCATGGTTTGACCTGCTGGGAAGTTCAAGGCTTTGGTTCTGAAGCAACTCAAGCGAGTGCTAATGTCGGGGTGGCTGATTTCTTTTCCAAAAAAGTGCGCTTGGAGATTGTCCTCGAAGAAGCGGCAGTACCAGCCGTCATGTATACGATTCAAAAGCTTGCCCATACAGGTCATTCTGGCGACGGTAAAGTATTTGTATTGCCAGTCGAAGAGGCTCTACGTATTAGTACGGGACAAACCGGAAGTTTGGCAATTTAACCTCAAAGGTCTGTCATAATAACTCTGAATTAGGTGCCTAAACTCTTGTCCATCATTTGATAAAAGTTTTTGTATGAGCAACAAACCTGACAATCACCATGACCGTATTGGCTTTGACCCCCGCCTATCTCTGGGGTTGCCTTGCTTAATCAAGCATCAAATTTATGTCTTTCTGATCTTAGACTTATTAGAATGTGGCTTTACCCCAGAGCAGCTAATCAAAGAATACCCATTCCTAGAAGACGCCGATATTGTGGCATGCATAGCTTATAACCACGCCACAAAAAGTATTTATCTAAAGCAACAACGGGCCTAGACCCCAGTCTCTTTTTGGAAAGCCAGTAAAGCTTTTAGGGCGCGTGGGGGCCAACGACGAATTTTTTGTAACCAACTTACTTGACGGTATTGAGGCACTTGGCTTAGAGCTTGGCGCAGCAGCAGAATCGCTGTGTCTCGTTGACCGAGCTGCTGCAAAACCAGAGCATGACCCGCTAACGCATCGGAGAATTTTTCAAATCCAGGGGGTGCTTTTTGGTATTGTTCAAGAGCGGCTTGATATTGACCGGTCTCAAAGAGGGCAAGGGCAAGATTGGAGCGTGCTAGGTCATAGCGGGGATTGAGAATCACAGCACTACGAAAATTCTCGATGGCAGCAGACCAATTACCCTTAGCGCCATAGGCATTTCCCCGATTATTAAAGGCATCAGCGGCTTGGGGTTCGAGTTGGAGCACCCGGTCATAATCTTGAATCGCCTGATCCCATTGACCAAGAGCTTCCCAGACGGTGCCGCGATTGAGATAAGTCGTAGCCACCCGAGGTGCATAGCTGATCGATTGGTTGTAATCGGCTAAGGCACCACGCAAATCGCCTAAGTAGACCTTGGCACTAGCACGGTCACGGTAAGCATCCGCATTTTTGGGGCTTTGTTGGAGAACCTGATCCCATAAAGGCACGGCTTGACTAAAGTTACCCCGCAGCATCGCTGAAGTTGCCTGACTCTCCAGAACCGAACGCGGTTGGGTACAGGCTACCAAACTCAAGCACAGGGCTATTAGTCCATAATGTTTCATAGTTTCAATTTAAGCCACTCGCGGCCTAAGGCGCATCTTTTGTTAAGGCCATGGTACGGCACCCAGACGTAATAGTTCCCACTGCCTCGCCTGCCAGCGTAAAACCGTCGAGGGTACACCTAGCGCTGCATAGTCTCCTGCGAGCAGCGGAAGATCAGGAAATTGCTCACGGATCTGTTGTGGTTGGAGCAAAGGTGCTGCTCCAGAGCGGTTAATACTCGTGGTTGCCAGAGGCCCACTTTGCGTCAGCAAATTTAGGGCAGTTGGGTGATTAGGTATGCGTAAGCCAACCATGCCTTCGTGCTGCAAAAAAGCTGGCACCTGTGCTGAAGCTGGTAAGACCAAGGTCACAGCGCCCGGCCAAAACTGCCTCATCAGCACTTCCCAATCAGATTCCCAAGCTATACAAAGCGGCTTAATTTGGCTTAGATTTGCCGCTAACAAAATCAAGGGTTTGGTGTGTTCGCGTTGCTTCAAGCGATAGATCTGTTGAGCAAATTGCGGTAAAGCGCCCAGACCAGCAACAGTATCGGTTGGAAAAACACCACAAAAACCCTGCCGTAGAAGGGCAAGAAAATCAGCCTCACCACAAAACATGGCGCAACCTAAAGGGCTTCTAAATTTTGCTCACCTGTCCGAATACGAATCACGCTCTCAATCGGGGTGATAAAAATTTTACCATCGCCAATTTCTCCGGTGCGGGCCACAGTCAAGATTTTATCTACTACCATGTCAACCTGCTGATCATCTACGACCACTTCGATTTTGAGTTTTTGCAAAAACTCAACGGTATACTCCGAACCACGATAACGTTCTGTCTGTCCTTTCTGACGACCAAAACCGCGAACTTCACTGACGGTCATGCCAATTACGCCCGCATTGACCAAGGCAACTTTAACTTCATCGAGTTTAAAGGGACGAATAATCGCTTCAATTTTTTTCAATGTGGCCTCCTAATATGAAACCTGATTAGATGTAACATTGTCTTTTACCACAAAGTGTTGTCTAAACTACATTTTGCTATCAGGTAACAAATTTTATCCTATATGTAGAGTTTTGCCTCCGCTAATCGCTATACTTAGGGATATTTGTCCGAAGAGGGTGTCCGTGAAACGATTGATTGCATTCGGCCTCTGGCTTGCACCCATAACTGTTTTTGCCCAAACGCTCACACCAGGTAAGCCCTATGATTATGTCAAGCCCTTACCCCCGCCGCCTGCGAGTACTTTGCCAGGATCAGTTTTATCCCCACCTAGCACCTACACACAGCCAATACCGCAGACCTATGCGCCACCCGTAAATCGCGGCCCGGCTTTATTACCCAGCGGTGCCAAACTCCCGGTCAAATCTCTTAAATACGAAATCGTAGCCGTCCGTGATGACCTGCCCTTACAGTTGCTCGTGGCAGAAGATGTTATTGGCCCAGATGGACGCCTTGTGATCCCCAAAGGTAGTCGGGTTGAAGGGGTCTTTCGTCCCATAACCGGCGAGGCGAGTGAACCCGGCCGTTCTGGCGCGGTAGTTACCAAAAAACAAGTGTTAGGGGATTACTTTTTGGCACAAAAGCTGACGATCAATGGCAAAGTTTATGCGCTTGATGCGATCAGTTATGCCCTAGATGTCAAACCCGACCCACGGGCTGTCGCCTATGACCCGCTGCTCAAAGGCGGAGCCTATGGCTTAGCAGGTGGGGTTGCCTTGGGGATTCTCACAGGTGGTATTGGTTTACCTTTAGTCTTGGGTGGCACAGCTCTTGGTGCGGCTATTGGTGGCCCTCCCCCAGCGGCGATTACCCTTGATAACGCCCAACCGATGACTCTGACGCTACGCACGCCTCTATTTGGTACATTCCAGACCGCAGCAGTCAACTAAAACCTGCGGTGAAATAGCTTGTTTGCCCAGTAGTAGCCAGCCATGCGCTCTAGTCTGGCCTAATTACCCTTAAAGTGAAATAGTTTGTTAGTCATGAAGCATGGAACCGGATGATCAATATACGTTAACGGATATTCTGGGCAAACTATGGCAGTATCCAGACTTTCGAGCACCCCAACGAGACATCATCGAAGCGGTCATCGCGGGGCGTGATGTCTTGGCTATCCTGCCAACGGGCGCAGGTAAGAGTTTATGTTTTCAGTTACCAGCCTTGGTTTTACCGGGAACAACTGTAGTAATTACGCCGTTGGTCGCCTTGATGGAAGACCAAGTCAGAGAGTTGCGATCACGTCAGATGGCGGCGGCAGCTTACCATAGCGGGCTTACAGCGGTTTTCATACGGATGTACCAAGATAACCAGAGTGAGTGAACCAACCTTTCGCATCAGTTTCTGTAATACGCTTTAGCCCTTGTCCTATCGCTTCTTCAAGACTTTCTTTGTCACGCTTGCCTTGGGAGCG
>JBBRQP010000025.1:0-36720 GCA_038226175.1 Gloeobacterales cyanobacterium | reverse complement strand
GACGATTGAAGAAGTGGAAGAGCGATTAGAGCAACGATGTCGTAGTTTATCAAAGCAGACCGAGTTGCTCAAGAGATACTTGTTCTACCACTGGTGGCCCAGAACAAAAACCTGCTAATCAAACGGAAAGAGTATTAGTCGGCATGGCTTCGATGTCACCCTCCCTAGGGAGCTTGCCTTTCATACTGCGTACTTCTACTTGTTTGCCAAGCTGTACTAAGATTCGCAAACCAAGCTCTACTGCTTCTCGTTTCGTTTCTGCTCCTGTGAAACGCATGGCATCGCTCATGAGCCTATCGTCCGCAGGCTGTCTTCATACCTCGGTTAAAAGTGCTACCTAGTGTAAATTAGACTTCGTGTCCAGAATGCCAAGAGCTTGGTGTGGTCGTACTAAGCCTGAAAGCTTTAGATTCGCACGTCCTTCCTAGATAAATTGTCGCCAAAACATCTTTTAGGGCAATAGATTGCAGCATCAGAAACCAGTTCGTACTTTGCTGTTTATACTGATGGTTAATCGGCAAGGAGACGGCGCGCCCATGGCAGTAGAAATGAAAGTGGCAGGCATGGCAATGGATGCAGTTAATCGCTCTCCCGTTCTTGTATTACGAGATCTAGCAGACCGACGCGCTTTGCCGATTTGGATTGGTCGTACTGAAGCTAATGCCATTGTCCAAGCCCTTGAGCGCCAAAAAACCACCCGACCGATGACCCATGATTTATTTGCCCAAACCTTGCAGGAGTGGGAGGTTAAAGTCACTAAAGTTGTAATTTATTCCCTCCAAGATAGTACTTTCTACGCTGTGATCACAATGCAACAAGGCGAAGTCAAAAAAGATCTTGATGCGCGCCCGAGTGATGCTGTGGCCTTGGCTTTGCGGACGCAAGCTCCGATTTGGGTTACCGAAGAGGTCATCGCCCAAGCCTCAACCCCGGTTGATGAAGATGCTGATGATGCCGAACGTGAAGCTTTTCGTAGTTTTTTGGATAACATTAATCCAAGCGACTTTACGGCAGATCCCAAGTATCGGGATAGTTGATGAGCGAATATATGAAAAACTTACCCAAAAACTGGCTACTCGGGTTAGTTGTTTTGACCATAGTGATAGTTTTAATTCTAATTTTTTGGTTGGTTAAATCGCCGCCACAGGCTAATAGCACCGTTAAAACCGTTGCCCTAGAACGTCTAACTCTGCCACTTATCATCTCGGCTAATGGTCTGGTTACGCCAGAACGCCTAGTCAATGTCAGTCCCAAAACTGCTGGTAAACTCAAAGCCCTGCGCGTCAAAGAAGGCCGAGTCGTACCTGTAGGAGAAATCTTGGCTTTGATGGATGATACGAATCTACAAGGCCCACTGCACCAAGCGCAGGGCGACTTTGCCTCAGCGCAAGCTAATCTGCAGCGGTTAGTGAGCGGTAGTCGTCCTGAAGAAATTGCCCAAGCCCAAGCGCGTCTCCAAGATGCCCAAGCAGCTGCTTATTTGGCGCAGAGCACTTTACAACAAGATGAAATCCTCGCCAACAGTGGTGCTATTTCTGAGCGTGCTCTGGATACTTCACGCAATGCTCACGAGCGCGCTCAGACCGAAATTTTACTGATGCAGCAAGCTCTGCTGTTAGTCAAAAAAGGCCCGCGCTCGGAAGATATTGACCAAGCTAAAGCGCAAGTACTCGCAGCCCGAGGCGCTCTAGAGACAATCCAAACCCAAATCAATGACATGGTAATTCGGGCTCCCTTTGCGGGCATAGTGACGCGTAAATACGCCGAACCGGGGGCTTTTGTGGCACCGACGACCGCGGGTAGTGTGGTCTCATCGGCGACTTCCTCCTCAATTCTCTCGCTCGCCGGAACTAATCTGGTCATCGCCAAAGTAGCCGAGGCGAATATTGGTCAGATTCGGCTGGGTCAGGCTGTAGCGTTGCGGGCGGATGCCTTTGTCGGCAAGACCTTCCGGGGACGGGTTAGTGAGATTGCGCCACAGTCGGTCATTGAGCAAAATGTCACTAGTTTTGAGGTCAAAGTCCTTCTATTAGACCAGCCCAACCCACTCCGTAGTGGCATGAATGTGGATGCGGAGTTTGAGGTCGGGCAGTTGCGTAATGCCTTGATGGTGCCCACAGTTGCAATTGTGCGCCAAGAGCGACAAACAGGGGTTTATCAGATGGATAGCGAACAGAAACCAGTATTTACCGAGATCACAACGGGCGCCACGATTGACACACGTACCCAAGTTTTATCGGGTTTGACGGGTCAAGAGCACATCTTTGTTAGCTTTCCCGAAGGCTTTCGTCCTGAAACCAAGCTCCCAGGGATGCGCTAAGTTGGAGATACTATGAAACTTAGTCAAATTACAGCGATTGGGCGTCCTGTTGACCCGCGTTATCCGACAAACCGGGCGATTGCTCTCATTGCCGTTAGTGTGATTGTGATCGCAGCTATCACACAGATTTGGTCAGGCAAAGGCTGGCTTGAGAGTGCCGTTGGGGGTATACCCTATGGCATTGCCGTTTTTGTGAGCTGGGCTTTGGGGCGGGAGTTAGACCCAGATCATGACCTTGCAGCGTTTGGGGCAGCAGCACTGATGGGGCTGGGCTTGGTAGTCTGGCATGATCTGCCTAATCTTGGTCTCGTATTTTGGCTATTGCTGATAATCCGGGTCGTCAATCGCACAACGGGTTTAGCAGTAACGATGATCGATAGTTTAGGGGTAATCGCTTTTGGGGTGTTATTAGCAGGCCAGGGGAATTGGGGTTTGGGTATCATCACAGCGCTGGCTTTATTGCTTGATAGCCAATTGACCCCGCGCAATCCACGCCAGCTCTGGTTTGCGGGGGTAGCCCTAGTCGGCACGCTTGTCGTTGCTGGGTTGGCAGGGGTGATTACATTTCCGACACAACTTTCGTTGAGCGATGGCAGTATTGCCTTGGGCTTGAGTGCGCTATTTTTACCCATTATTGGGCGGTCAAAGAGAGTAGTAAGTGTGGGTGATGAAGATGGTGTGCGTCTCAATGCTCTACGCGTACAGGGTGGGCAGGCTTTGGCTTTGTTGATTGGCCTAGAGGTTGCTTTGGCGAGCGGTCTGCTAGAGTTATTACCATTGTGGGCGGCAGTCATAGGGATTGCTGGCTATGGGTTAATAGTTCGAGACCGGGCGTAGTAAAAAGGGCTACTTCTCATGAAATGTAAACCTTTTATTTAAGGTGTAGGTTACAACCGAAGTCGTCAGTGCAGCAATGGCAAAGGCTAGGGTATTACGATAATGCTCAAACCTTGTGTTAGGCCAATCGGGTAAAAATGGTAAGAATTCGAGTAAATGACGCAAGCTCAGCGATAACCCAATCGTTATACCCATCCCCAAAAGAGCGGTTGCTACAAATAAAAACTGTTCACGGCGTTGGGCTTGTCCAGTGGTTTTGGGTTTGAAGGTAAAGCGACGATTGAGCGTATAACTGACAACAATGCCGAGTGCATAGGCCACTACCATCGAAATCATGTAACCTGCCGTGGCCTGATCCCCGATACTATGCCCAACGACTTCGCGGGTACTGATACTGACTGCTGCCGAAAACGACCCGACCAAAAAATAGACCGGATAGTTGCCTAAGGCCTCAAATAACTTCACAGGAATTTTTGGTACATCTTGCTTATTGTACGGGGTTAACCCTGTTTGCCAAACCAACACTTGAGATAATCGGCTTCTGGAAAGGTAACCGGATGATCTAAGCCATGTGCGGTATAGTCCACCATCGTAAACTGCGGTAAGGTTTGGGTAATCAATGCCAAAAATTCTTCGCGGCGTACATGAGCGGAGCAAGAGGCACTGACAAGCAAACCTCCCGGTGCAAGTAAGTGACGGCTTAATTGCAGTAACCGTAAATAGGCTTGGAGGGCTTGGGGCTTATCTCGCTCCCGTGGTGCAAAAGAAGGGGGATCAAGGATCACCGTATCAAACTGCTGACCTTGTTGGGATAATTGCTTGAGTAGCGCAAAGGCATCACCCTGCAAGATGTGATGAGGGATGTGGTTTAATTGCGGATTATGCTCAAAATTACGCACAGCTGAGGCAAGGGCATGTTGGCTGATATCAAGACTTGTAACTTCAGCACAGCCGCCTTGGGCCGCATAAACTGAGAATCCTCCAGAAAAACTGAACACATTTAAAACGCGGTTATGGCTTACACGTTGTCCTAGGCGTTGTCGGTTATCACGCTGGTCTAGGAAAAACCCTGTTTTTTGGCCTTGTAAAACTTCTGCCTCAAAAGTTAAGCCATTTTCTTGAAATAAGACCGTCGGCGTAACTTCACCAAATAGAACCTGACCATCAACGAGATCATAAGCTGCAAACGCCGCCTGAATATTACGGCTTAAGCGCAGTACTAAGCTCACAGGCATAAAAATTTCGGCGATCAAAGGTAGTAAGAGCGCCAAATGCGGTAACCAGGCCGCAGTATACAGTTTGAGAACCAGCACCTCGTTATAGCGATCCAGTACTAGCCCCGGCAAGCCATCGTTTTCGCCATGAATCAAGCGATAGCCTGTAGTACCCAAGGTGGGTAAAGAGTCCCGTAATCTAGCTGCTTGATTGCAACGCTCAGCAAACCAAGCCCGGTCAATCAGTGCTGGATGACACCCTTGGAGCCTACGCCAACGAATGACAGAGGTGGGATCCCATAGGCCGATGGCCAAAAATTTGCCGCGTCGGTCAAAAATCACGCCCAAATCACCCAAGCCACCGACGGGTTCGCCCGTAAAACTGCGGTCATAGACCCAGGGATGATTTTGCTTTAAACAGAGTTCGGCTCGGGCTGAAACTTGTAGGCGTAAGCGTTTGGGATTAGCGACGGGTAAGACAGAGGGATCAAACATTTTTATAGTTTAACTTCCTTGTCTTACCCTTTTTGCCAGCCTAGAACTACGCGAGCTTTAGCGACGACGACCAAAACCAAAACTTCTGCCGGAACTGCGCGGAGCACTGTAGGTGTTGGTGCGTAGGCGGCTACTTCCTGAGCCAAAGCCCGTTGAGCGAGAATAAGAAGAGCTGCTACTAGGACTGCGTCGTAACACAGAACCACTGGTACTCAAGCGGGTTGCTGGAGGCAGTGAACCATATCGCTGTTGGTAAGATTGCGTCGCCAAACCAGGGGTCGCGCCGTAGCCACCATAGCCCATCATGCGACCGGGTGCGTAAACCGGAGGGACATAGTAGCGAGGGGCAAACAGAGAATTACCAATCGCTGAACCCGCCATCGATGCGAGAAACGGAGTCCAAAATGAAGACTCTTGGCGAACAACGACGGTTTCACGCTGACCAGTATTTTGGTTGACCTGCTCCTGGGTTTCGCTGTGGGTATAGGCAATCTGGAAATCTGGAGTCAAGTAGAGCGTGGGAACATTATCTTTGACTTCTAGATAGCTCTTTTTGCCTTGAGTAATCGCCTGATCGCTGATTCGAGCCATTTTGACTTGGGAGCTACTAAAGGCACTGCGGGAGCCTGCCGGAGGGTTGAGTAGAAAAATTTCGTAGTTGCCATCGACATCGATATAGCTGACACTCTGCACATCGTAGGTTCCACTAGGCAGCATCTTTTGGCTTGCCTGCGTTGTGGAATTTTGGGACATTTCTGGTGCTTGGGTACTGCAACTAGTCAGGGTCAAAGCAACAACTAGCGCAAGGGCAGAACCGTATTTCAGGGATTTCATCAAAGGGTCTCCTCTTATAAAGCAACGAGTTCAGGATAATTGACGAGCAGTTGATCCGCATCGAGGTCATCGCCGAAGCGAGCTGGAGCATAGTGCAAATGCGCCAATTGCAGTTGATTTTTGCGGTATAGGCTGACTATGGCATTGAGAGCTTGCTGCAGGCCTGTCGCTGACGTCAGGGGATTTTCTAGAGTAGGCTCTTCACCTAGATAAGCTACCGTCAGCATCACCACGATATTTTGGGGTGGTTTGGCACTCGGAGGAATCGCTTGACTACTTTCTTCACCTGAACTCAAGTAACGCTGAGATAAGTCCGTAAACATTTCAGCACCATAATCACCGGCCTGTTCTTCTTTGGTAAAAACTTCACCCCAGTTAGCCGTGTGAGTCCAGGAAGTCTCATAATCAATGAGCGCGCCACAAGCTGTCGCTAACTCAGCGGAAGTGACGGCAAAATCACCATCACTATCCAAAATTTTGCGACTAGCGCGATTGAGCACGCCGAGTAGTGGTGCCGCTGTCAAACCACTCAGTCCTACCAAAACTGTTGCCACGACATAGCGTTTTTGACCGAACCAACTAAACACCACACAACTCCTTGTGGACTGGCTGAGCTTTCTTTAGTTTAACACTATTTTTAAGTTTCCAAAGCTACTATTTTTTAGATCAAGGCCTTAAGTGCTGCGAGGCGTTAGGATAAACCCAACTGCTGATAACAAGGGGCATAATAAGAAATAGACCCTCTACTTACGAGGCTGCGTGTGAACCTGACCCTTTGGCATTATTTGTTACCCCCGATTGTGGGTGGGGCGATTGGGTTTACCTCAGATACGCTGGCTATTCGCATGTTATTTCGTCCTTACCGGCCCATATTTTTATTTGGACGCCAATTACCGCTGACTCCGGGGTTATTTCCACGAGGCCAAGCTCGTTTTGCAAAAAAAGTCGCCGCCACCCTCACTGACAAACTCCTCACGCCCGAAGAAGTGCAGCTCATTGCCCGCCGTCTGTTGACCCCGGAGCAGCTACAGCAAGGTATTCGCTGGCTCTTACTGTATGCTCTTGGTGAATTGACCAATACGGAACAGCGCTCCCGGTTGGCGACATCAGTGGGCAATATTTTACAAAATTTACTCGAAAGCTCGCTCCCTAACTGGACAACCGAACTCAGTCGTTCGAGTACTTCCGAACAAACCTTAAATCAATTATTTGACCGCCTAGCTAGTTCTTTTCGGCTCAATGCGGGTCAAGCCGAAGCAATTGCTAACTGGCTGAGTGACAAACTTCTGACCCCAGAATTGATTCGTCAAGCCCTAGCGAATGGCTTATCCGATAAAACTGTTGAAGAGTTAGACCGCCAAGCCCGTGATAAGGCGCAAGGCGGCTATTGGCTGTTAGCTAATGTGATTGGGGTCAAAGGCCCACTATTACGTCTCAAGGAATTTTGTCAGGAGCAACCGCTACAAGCACGCGCTGTTTTTGCAGATATCCTCAAAAATATCAAGTTGCGCGGACGCATTATTGAGGTGTTGACTAATCTCGACTTACAAAGTTTACCGCCAGAAACCCTCAATGCAACCAAAAGTCAACTAGTACAAATTATCCAAAAAGCCCTAAGTGACGCGATTCCTGAATATTCTCAACGTCTGGCTGAAAGTATCGATTGGCAAAAACAAGCGGGTGGTTTGCTAGATAAATTGACGGCAAGCGATCAAGTGCTGACTTGGATTGATCCTATTGCCGAAGAAAGCGCACGGGTCTTAGGTCAATATTTAAGCCGTGAACTTGAGCAATTGGTCGCCAAATTTTTACCAGTGCTGGGTCTCGAAGAAATCGTGATTGCTAAAATCAACGAGACTTCAGCCCAAGAATTGGAGGAAGCCATTCAGGGGGTAGCCAAGCAAGAATTACAGACCTTGCCTTATGTGGGCATGATCTTGGGGGCTACGGTGGGCATTGCTGAGATGTTATTACTATCATTCTTATCACGGATTGCCGGATAGAGATGGTACTCAATATTTGCGCTCCTGCGGCGTAAAACGCTCTGGGTCAACCGCTTGCAAACTCAAATCCACAGGGCGAGTTCCGGTGTGTACTGCCTGATCAGATACGTTGAGATAGCCTAGGGAATGCTTGAGAAACTGGCTATCATCGCGGTGCTCATAATCAGTCCGATAGTGCGCGCCGCGACTTTCCCGTCGTTGGAGGGCACTCGCCATGATGATCTCGCCGACGGCAATTAGGCTACGAAATTCTAGGGCAGCGGTGAGTTCCATATTAAATATCAACCCTCGGTCATCAAGATGGAGGTCATTATGGTAACGCTCTTTGATGTTTTGGATATTGCTTAACCCAGTCTCCAAGCTCCCTTGGTCACGGAAAATACTGCAATGATCAGTCATCAAGTCTTGGAAAGATTTGCGCAGTTCGCTCAGGCGCGTTTGACCCTGTTGATTGACTGTGGCTTTGAGCAAGGCTTCGGCTTCTTTTTGGTAGGGTTCAGGATTAAGCGTAGGCAAGCTGCGTCCTTGTACATAAGCCCCAATTTTTTCTCCAGAACGTTTACCAAACACCACACATTCTAGGAGCGAGTTAGAGCCCAAACGGTTTGCGCCATGGACTGACACACAGGCACACTCTCCGGCGGCAAAAAAACCTTCGACCGGGTTACTATCAAGGTCGAGAACTTGGCAATCCAAACTGGTGGGAATACCCCCCATCGAATAATGCACCGTTGGTCTGACAGGTAAAGGTTGTTCGACGCAGTCAATACCTAACAGGCGCATACCCTCATCCCACGCAAAGGGAATCCGACTCATAATCTTTTCGCGTCCGAGATGACGCACGTCAAGGTGGACATAATTGCCGCCGTTGATACCGCGCCCTGCCCGAATTTCTTGCTCAATATTACGCGAGGTAATGTCACGGGGCGAGAGTTCCATCTTGTTACTACTAATCGGATAATTCGCCATAAAGCGGTCACCCTGGTCATTAATGAGATAAGCCCCTTCCCCACGCACGGCTTCAGAAATGAGTACGCCTACCGGATACAAACCTGTGGGATGAAATTGGACAAACTCCATATCCTGCAAGGGTAGCCCTGCCATCGCGGTCAAGCACAAGCCATCGCCAGTTGAAGCAAAATCATTAGAAGTCGTGTTGTAAACACGTCCATAGCCGCCCGTGGCAAACAAAACGGCTTTGGCGCGCATGACTTCGACTTCACCTGTCTCTAAACAGTAGGTCACTAAGCCTTTAACTAGGCCATCCTCATAAATTAGTTTGAGCACATACCATTCGGTGTAAATCTTGGTACCATAACGAACGAGGTTACTGACTAATTCATGTAAAATCGCGTGACCAGTTTTATCAGCGGCATAACAGGTACGTCGATTGGTGTGACCACCAAAAGCACGTTGAGCAATGCGTCCATCTTCGAGGCGTGAAAATAGTACACCCAAATGCTCTAGGTCAATAATTACTTCAGCGGCAGAGCGGGTCAAGATCTCAACAGCGTTTTGGTCGGCTAAATAGTCGGAACCTTTGACGGTATCAAAGGCATGGGTGAGCCAGTCATCATGGGAATCGACATTTTTGAGGGTTGCAGCCATCCCGCCTTGGGCGGCGACTGAGTGGGAGCGAATGGGATGGACTTTTGAGACTACTGCTACATCCAAGCCCGGATAATTTTGTGCTACTGCTAGAGCTGCCCGCGATCCGGCAAGCCCACCGCCTACTACAATGATGTCGTGTTCTAACATGTCCTCTATTGTGCCGTGAGTGCCAAAAAATGGCTAGCGTAAATCAAGGTTTTTTTACTCAATATCAAAGCACGTCATACAAATTATGTACGCAGCTTATAATTTTAGCCATGTCCCATCCTTATTTGACTCAGCTACTCGCGCAATTACCCTGGTCCTTTGTAGACCTCGAAACCACAGGTATTTCGCCGACCCAAGGCCATCGCACCTGTGAATTAGCCGTCTTGCGTGTCGAACCAGATGGCACAACCCAACTATTAGAATCTCTTGTCAACCCCCTGCGCCCCATTGACCCTCATGCTAGTAGAGTTAACGGAATTTATGATACAGATGTAAGTGATTCACCGACTTTTGCACAATTGATTCCTGCCCTGAATGCTATATTAGCCGACACCATTTTGATTGCTCATAATGCACCTTTTGATACAAGCTTTTTGGCTGTCGAGTATGCCTTAGCCCGAGCTGAGATACCTGTTGTCCCCTTACTCGATACCCTCAAAATTGCCCGAGAACATTTTCGTTTCCCCAATAATAAACTTGGTACGATTGCCCAAGTGCTTGAGGTTCCTGTCACGATTCAGCACCGGGCTGCTGCCGATGCCCAGACCACCTATCATATTTTCAAAAAGATGACCGAGTATTTAGGTCTAAAAAAGAATAAACAGACACTAGCTGACTTTAACCCAGATCTATTTGCCCCTTACCCAACCTCTAAACTACCCCTAGCTTTACACACTGCCCTGGTTGAAAGTAGTACCGTGATGATTCGCTATAGTATCGAAAATGCCGTCAATGAACGTTGTATCGAACCGCTATGGTGTGATGGCAAATATCTGATTGCTTTTTGTCAGTTGCGTCAGGAACATCGTACCTTTCGCATAGACCGAATTTTGGAATACTGGTAAGTAAACTATATTGTTGCTACAACTTTATCTAAACGTTCTAGGGCATCTGGTAACTGCTCTGGCTTGATCCCCCAGCTCAACCGAAACCCCGAGGCATCACCAAAAAAGCTGCCCGGAGCGACTAAGACCCCTTGTTGTTGCAAACCCGCTTCAATCAAAGGCCGTAAATCATGACCAGACCGATGACGCACAAAACCAAAAAGCCCAGAGGCCGGGGCAGTCCACGTCAGATTAGGCTGTGTCTTAAGCCAAGCGGTAACCAAGGGAAAATTTGTCTTAGCGCGGGTTTGACTATGTTGCCAGAGTAACGACCGTTGCTCAAAGGCAATGCGTCCTAGGGCATGAGCAACCGGGGGATTATTACCACTGACATAGCGCACAACCGATTTACCCCGGGTGCTTACAGCTTCTGGAGCCAGTAACCAGCCGCAGCGCAGCCAGCTCAGCCCATAGACTTTAGTCAGAGAACTGATTGCCAGAATATTAGGATGTAACTGGCGCGAAGTCGTCAAACGCCACTCGGCAAAATCTCGATATACTTCATCCACCAAAAGCCACGCGCCATAACGCTCACATAACCCAGCCAATTCTACAATTAGCTGATCAGGCAAGGTCAAGCCAAAGGGATTATGGGGATTGGTGAGCACCACTAGTTTTGCGCCTAATTTCAACTCGGTTGTCATCGCCTCCCAGTCCAACCCCCCATCCTGATGACGCGCAAAAAACTGCACTGTGCAGCCTAGAGTTGCTGGGATTGCCCAAAGTGGCTCGTAGGTGGGATATTCAACCAAGACCCGCTCGCCGGGACTCAAAACCGCTGCCATTGCCACAAACAGAGCCTGCGATGTACCTAAAGTGAGGACTATTTCTGCCGGATTAAGGTCGTAGAGACTAGCCAATTTTTCGGTGAACTGCTGGCTTATCTGATAATCATCGAGCACAGGCTGTTGCGTGAGCCAATCTGGAGCGGGATCGGGCAAACCACTGGTTGCCAAGTCGAAGCGTACCTGTCCGTAATACTGGTTAGCCCAAGCTAAATACTGTTGTGGGGCAAATATCATAGAGTTCTCCGTTGCTTTCTGATTTTAGCTTGCTGATGATCGCAGCCAAGCAATGCCAAGATTGAGAATGTTGTATTCGAGCACCTATGTACGCCACTTTTTTGGATAGCCTAGAAAATTTTGGGGCACGGCTGGGGTTAGAGCGCATTCAAGGCTTACTACACCAACTCGGTGACCCCCAAGACCGTATACCCGCCATTCATGTGGCAGGAACTAATGGCAAGGGTTCGACCTGCGCCTTTGTCAGTGCAATATTACAGGCAGCAGGCTATCGGGTGGGACGCTATACTTCACCGCATCTAGTGGATTGGCGTGAGCGGATCACCGTCAACGGTAAACCAATTAGTAGCGATGATTTTGATCAATTACTCACACGGTTACGCCCCCAACTACCCGAAGGCATCACTCAATTTGAACTCCAAACTGCCGCCGCCTTTGAGCATTTTCGTGAGTTAGCCCTAGATGTGATGGTAATTGAGGTTGGTTTGGGCGGCAGACTCGATGCAACCAATGTCATAGCGCGTCCTTGTGTAACGGCTGTGACTAGCATTGACCTTGATCACTGCCATATCTTAGGAGAAACTCTAGCGTTGATTGCCCGCGAAAAAGCAGGCATTTTGAAACCCGGTGTCCCTGTGATTACTGCCCAGCTTCCCTTATCTGCCCAACAGGTGATTTTTGAAGTGGCTGATGCCCAACACTGTCCTGTACGGGTCGTGCCAGCGAGTCGCCCTGTCCCATCTGGCTATCAGTATCAAGGACTTACCTATCACCTCCAGCTGCAAGGGGCAATTCAAGCTCAAAATAGTGCGGTGGCTCTGGCAATTTGTCAGGAATTAGTCAATCAAGGCTGGTGTATCCCACAGACTGCCCAACGGCTTGGGCTAGAGCAAGCCCGTTGGCCTGGTCGCTATCAGATCGTATCGTATCAGGGACATCAACTTCTTATAGATGGCGCTCACAATCCTGAAGGCCTCAAAGTTCTCAGAAAATTTGTGGATGCTTGGGGCTGCTCAGTAAGTTGGATCATCGGCATTCTCGACAAAAAAGATAGTCGTGAGATGCTGCAGCTTTTGCTCAAGCCCGGTGATGAGTTTTTTGCTGTACCGATCCCCCATAGTGCCAGTCATGCCCCGCTCGTACTCGTCGAACAAGCTCGTCTACTGCAGCCTGAGTTAAGCCAAAATCTGGCTTGTACTACGGTCAGCGAAGCCTTATCACACATTACAGCGCGTCCGGTGCTCTGTGGTTCTCTGTATCTGATTGGAGATTTTTTGGCGGAGTTGGGTTATACCGCTGAGACGCTATAAAAATAAACTAATATCCAGCAAGACTCATAAAAGACTGCTTAACATTAGTGAGTAAGTAGTCTAATCCATAAATAACTCTTAAATATTGCGCGTTTGTCCTTACAGCCTGTCATCGTTATTATAGGAAATCTTGATTGGGGCGCGTATTAGTTTATGAGTGAAACCATCCACAGCACTGAGTCGGGAGTTTATCTGCCCCGTCCTTTACGTCGGCTTTTTGATGTAGCGAAGAATTATTGGTGGACTTGGACGCCTGACCGCTTGGGGGTTTTCCGTGATATGGATCCGTCTTTGTGGACGAGTTGTGCGCACAATCCTGTTTTAATTTTGCAACGCATTTCTTATTTGCGCTTGACTCAGTTATCTACTGATCCGTGGTACATCAACCAAGTCGAAAACTTGGTACGCAATTTTGATAATTACATGACCCAAACTGAAACCTGGGCTTCTCGTTCGATGCCCGGCTATGACCTCAAGCGTCCTGTAGCCTATTTCTCCGCCGAATTTGGCCTAGATGAGTCTTTGCCAACCTACTCTGGTGGCCTTGGCTGTCTAGCAGGCGATCACCTCAAATCCGCCTCTGACTTGGGTGTACCCCTAGTTGCCGTGGGTCTGCTATACCGCGAAGGCTACTTCCACCAACGCCTAGATAGCAATAACTGGCAAGTCGAATACTACACCCGTTCTGATTTCCATAATTTGCCAGTCACCTTGATGTGTGACGAACACGGTGAGGCCGTCACCATTGAAGTAGAAGTGCGTAACCGTGCTGTCAAAGTCCAGGCTTGGCGCGTCGATGTAGGCCGGGTACCCCTGTATTTACTCGACACTGACCGCGAAGATAATGAAGCTGTAGACCGTTGGATTACAGGCCATCTCTATGGCGGTAACCAAGATACACGCATTAGCCAAGAAATTGTCCTCGGCATTGGCGGAGTGCGCATGTTGCGCAAACTAGGCATTACCCCCTCTGTCTTCCATATGAATGAAGGTCACGCGGCGTTCTTGTTATTGGAGCGTCTGCGCGAAGAAGTAGCAGAGGGTCATGACTGGTCGACAGCTGGTGAAAATGTTCGTCAAGGCTGTGTCTTTACAACCCATACGCCAGTTCCGGCAGGACATGATGCGTTTTCTCCTGATTTGATGGATACCTTCTTTTCGACCTATTGGCCGCAGTTGGGCTTGGATCGCAAGACTTTCCTGGCTTTGGGTGCCAAACGAGTGGAAGACCTTTGGGATAACTTCAACATGACCGTGCTAGCTTTGCGATATTCGCGCACAGCTAACGGCGTAAGTGAAAAACATGGTGAAGTCTCCCGAGAAATGTTCCAAGTGCTCTATCCCGGTAAGTCTGTCGATGATGTGCCAATTGGTTACATCACTAATGGCGTGCATTGTCGTTCTTGGCTGGCTCCCTTGTACTGGGAGATGTATGACCGCTACTTAGGCACAGGCTGGGAAGAGAACATGAGTGACCCAGAGGTATGGGCTAAGGTTGATCTTATTCCTGATGCAGAACTGTGGTGGAAACATGAGGCTCTGCGCGAACGTTTGGTGGCCTTTACCCGTGATCGTGTGGCTCAGTGCCGTCGCTTTCGCAACGAAGGAGAAGGTTGGGCTAATCAAGCTCTGACAGATTTACTGGATCCCAATATCTTGACGATTGGGTTTGCGCGCCGTTTTAGCACCTACAAACGGGCTAACTTAATCATTCAAGACCCGGATCGGGCTTTGGCGATTTTTACGAATCCTGAGCGCCCAGTACAGTTGATCCTAGCGGGTAAAGCTCACCCCAAAGACGAAGAGGGTAAGCGCCTGATCCAAAAAGTTATGGAATGGGCGCGTCATCCCAAACTGGTCAATCGGGTGGCCTTTGTTGAGGATTACGATATTTACACCGGGCGCAAACTCGTTCAAGGGGTGGATGTCTGGCTTAATAACCCCCGTCGCCCTCTCGAAGCCTCAGGTACCAGCGGCGAAAAAGTTGCCTTCAATGGTGGCCTCAATCTCAGTGTCCTAGATGGGTGGTGGATTGAGGGCTACAACGGCAAAAATGGCTGGGCAATAGGTGAAGAGATGGGCGGACATGACATTGCCGCTCAGGATTATCACGATGCCCAATCGCTCTATCATCTGCTCGAAAATGAGGTCATTCCCTTGTTCTATGACCGCGACGAGCAGGGGGTTCCCCATAACTGGGTCGCGTGGATGAAAGAATCAATTAAAACCCTCGCGCCGCAATTTAATACTGACCGCATGGTGGCAGAATACGTCTGCAACATCTATGCCGGAGCCTGTGCCGTGCCCAATGCTACCCGCCCTACGCTCACCGGAGCGGGCTTTAAAGCTGATTTCTAGTCAATCGGGGGGATGTCTCTAGAGGCATCCCTTTTGCAATTTTTGGCTCACTACATACCACGTAGCAGGGCTTTACCAGCTCCCTGAAACATCACTAAAGATAAGAAAAAATTTAGAACAAAAATTGCCATCAGCGAAGATACCACCGCCGTCGTCGCCGAGCGCCCCACGCCTTTTGCGCCACCTTCAGTACTCAAGCCCCAAGCCGAACCGATTACCGCGATTGTTGTCCCAAAAATAGCCGCTTTGATTACACTACTAATCACATCCCAGCTGTTGAGCAGGCGCTGAGCAGAAGTGATGTAGATATCGGTCGTCAGTCCATAAAGCTGGGTTGTGATAAACCATCCCCCTGCAATGCCTGTGATCTCAGCAAGCAAGGTCAAAATTGGTAGCATTACTGTACAAGCAATGACCCGAGGTACCACCAGATAATCCACAGGGTCAGTTTGTAATACTTCTAAGGCATCGATTTGTTCGGTAACCCGCATTGTCCCAAGTTCAGCCGCAAAGGCTGATCCGACCCGTCCGGCCAAAACTACTGCGGTCAAAACTGGCGCTAGTTCACGCACTAGGGCAATAGCCAAAACCCCACCAATCGTCGATGACGCCCCGAAAGCAATAAATTCGCGGGTCACCTGCACCGAAAACACCATACTTACAAAAAATGCCGTCACCATGGCAATAAATACCGACTCAGTGCCGACTGCGGCAAATTGCTCCCAACAATTGCGCCAGTGAATAGGGCGCGTAACGATGTGAATGAGGGTTTGTCCGAGCAACAAAAAAGCTGCGTTGAAGCGTTGAAGCCATTCCATGAGACTTATCCTAACGTGTTTTTTGGGTAAACCCCTTTGTTTGCCCGAGACCAAGCGAGAACGATTCGGTTACAATTGTAAATAACGTCGTGTTCAAGATTTAGGAGTAGACAGGTGGCAACGGAAGTTCTGGACAGACCCAAGGTAGACGTTACCAAAAAAATAGCGCCCAAATATAAAGTCCTCCTTCATAATGATCCGCATAACGCGATGGAGCATGTGGTGGAGGTTTTGATGACAACCATCCCGCGCATGAAGCCGCCGCAAGCGATTGCCGTGATGATGGAAGCCCACAATACCGGCGTAGGCTTGGTCATCGTCTGTGACCTTGAACATGCCGAGTTTTATTGCGAGCAGCTTAAAAGCCATGGTCTGACCAGCACCATTGAGCCAGATGAATAAACAAAAGGCTCTAATTTAAGGTGTGGCGTAAAGAGACGGCTGTAGAGGTTGATGAATGCTGACACCGCCGACAACCATCCAAGATGTGCAAGAATGCCTCGAAGCCTATTTGGCAGGTGAGGCCGTGCCTCAAGTGCTCTTGAGTGAAGCCTTACGTCAAGTCCAGTTTTTTTTGGAGTCACAAGACCTGCCCTTAGCCACTAAAGCTCGGCTACAGAAGCTCGAATTGACCGTACTCGATACCTACCACCCTCCCTTAACTGAAGAGGATACCCGTCTGATTTTGACGTTTGTGCACCGTACCAGAGAAGGGTTAGCCGTGCCTGTATTGGTCAAATGTGTCGAGGCTACTATTGATCTGATCAGTGAAGTAGCAAAGGTGACCGATCTAACGTTTATTCCTTCCTATGACTTGGCCGCCTTACAATCAGGCGGGCTTAATGTAGCCATTCGCTGCTTGAGTTTAGACTATTATCAGCCCAACCTTGATGCCCAAAAGGCACCGACTTACCTGAGCTTGATCGAACGGGTGGGTGAGTTATTTCAGGCATTGGCCTCAGCGGATCTCGCTACCAAAGAAAGCTTACAGCAATTACTCTCAGCCAAAGCCCGGCGCAGTATCAATCAGCTAGTACGGTTGTTACGCAGTGAAGAAGAAACTAGTGACTTGCAAGCTCTGCGTCTCACCATTGCCCAAGGCCATTTGCGTATACCCTGCGCTGAATTATTGAGTCATAACTGGGAAAAATTTTATTTCCCCGAAGCTCCAGAATGGCAAGAGATCACCTTAGAAGCTACCCTCATTCGCCGTGAGCAAGACCTTGACGAGCGTAAAAATAGTGTGCATCTTCAGGCTCATGACGGTGTCGTTTATCTGTGCCGCAAATTTAATGATCGTCTGGATCAAGAGCATTTGAGTCAGCTAACTCTCGGGGCAACCGTGCGTCTACGGCTCAAAGTCCGCTATACCTATGATGATGCTCTAGCCCCTCGTCGTGCTGAAGGCCGGGTTTTGCAAGTAGAATATCCCCTACGGCAAATCCAGCAAATCAGCCTTTGGGATTGATTGATAGTTGCGGTAAGATAAAAGCGTAATCCTCAGAACGCAAAATGCGAAGTAGTCAACCTGAACGTGTGCTTCTCCGGCAGCATCTGGCTCAATTTTTCCAAAAAGACGGCAACTTATGGTTATTGGGGGTACCTGGTAGTGGGCGAAAACATGTCATTGAAGGGGCAGCCAAAGATATTCAGGGAATCGTATTACATCTTGATTGTTTGAGAGCAACGGATCAATATCGTTTTTTGACCTTGCTGACCCAAAGTTTTTTGAAGGGCTTTGGCGATCACGAAGCAAGTCTAGCTTGGGTCGGGCAATATTTAGGACACCATCATGTACAAATTGACCCGCGGACCAAACAACTCAGTGTCTTATTTAGTGCCGACCGCTTTGCTGATGAAGACTTGCAGCAGGTGCTCGACTTACCACAGCGTATCGCCGAGTGCAAACAACAGCGGGTAGTGGTTTTTTTGAGTAATTTTTTACACCTCAATAGTTGGGATCGCGATGAGCAATGGCAACAGCTCTTGCGTCAGCGTCTCGACCATCTACCTGATGCTAATTATGTACTGGGGTATGGTCTGGGTAATCATCCGCATAGTCCACCTGCGACAACCGATGAGGTGATTACGCTCAAACCACTTTTAGCAGACCAAATTGAGACTTGGTTTTTGGGACGATTTCAGTTTACTGACCGTGGACTCCGAGAAATCATAGAAGTTGTGCAGGGTCATGTGAGCACGGCGATTGCCTTAGCCCATCGTTTACCAAAGGTTCAAGCTCTCACCGAAGCAGACATCCGTGATGCCCTAGCCGGTCTACTCGAGGATCTATCGTTTACGTTTGAAATGCTACTAATGCAATTACCCGCGATCCAATGCCGTGTCCTCGAAACCTTAGCGATCTATCCGACAATTCATCCCCAAAGCCATGAATACACCCAGAAGCACGCGCTGCCTAGAGGCGGTTCGTTACAAGGTGCATTGCTAGCTCTGGTCAAAAAAGACCTCCTCTATGGCTCTGACCAACTAGGTGAGGATCACAAACCGCTGGCCTATCAATTTTGTCAGCCGTTGTTGGGTCTATGGATTCGTCGTTATTTGGCGTGAGAGGATTACGGGCTATGGTCTAATGAAAATTAGGTCTTGGAATCATGTGAATGAAAGTCTTGGTAATTGGTGCGGGTGGACGGGAGCATTGTCTGGTGTGGAAACTAGGACAGTCGCCATTAATTGAGCAAATTTTTTGTATTCCAGGTAATGGCGGTACAGCCCGGGCTGCTAAAACTCAGAATATTGCGCTTGATCCCTTAAATTTTGAAGCTCTGGCGATGTTTGCTCAGATGGAATACCTAAATTGGACTTTTGTGGGTCCTGAGCAGCCCCTTGCCCAAGGGATTGTGGATTACTTTTTGGCGATGGGGATGGCGATTATCGGACCTACCCAAGAAGGAGCACAAATTGAGAGCTCTAAAGCTTGGGCTAAAGCCTTGATGGCTCAAGCCAAAATTCCTACAGCGCAAGCACAGGTTTTTACGGAGTTAGCCATGGCAAAAGCGCAGCTCGAACATCGCGCGCTCTGGCCTGTAGTGGTCAAAGCCGACGGCTTAGCTCTGGGTAAAGGGGTTGTGATTGCCCCAGACCTCGTTTCGGCTCACGCTGCTTTAGTACAGTGCTTTGCCCTGAGCGAGCAGGTTATCATCGAAGATTTTTTGGTAGGAGAAGAGTTATCAGTCTTGGCGCTCACCGATGGACGGGTGATTGTACCGCTGTTGGCAGCTCAGGATCACAAAACTATCGGTGAAGGTGACACAGGGCCTAATACTGGGGGGATGGGGGCATTTGCTCCGGTACCCTTGGCAACTGAGAGCGTGATGCAAAGGGTCTATGACCAGGTTTTGGTGCCGACGCTAAAGGCATTACAAGCTCGGGGCATTGATTATCGCGGCATTCTCTATGCGGGGTTGATGATTGATCGTGAGGGGCAACCTTGGGTGGTGGAGTTTAATTGCCGCTTGGGTGACCCGGAGACTCAGGCGATACTTCCGCTCCTGGCAACTGATTTTGCCGAAATCTGTCAGGCCCTTATTGATCAGACGCTCGAAGATATCCCACTTACTTGGCATGCGGGGTCATCAGTTTGTGTAGTAGCTGTAGCTGAAGGTTATCCGGGTAGCTATCCTTCTGGTGATGAGATTACGGGGATTGATAGGATTGATGGGGGAATTCAAGTGTTTCAGGCGGGGACACGCCTTGATGGTGATATGGTGCGGACTGCGGGTGGTCGGGTCTTGGGGATCACGGGGGTTGGCAATAATCTCAGAGAGGCTTTGCACTTGAGTTACACAGCGCTAGAAAAGATTCATTTTTCTGGTATGTACTATCGTCGTGATATTGGGTTTCGGATCAAGTGATGATGTGGGAGTCACGTCTAGTTTGACTAAACTTATAATTTCTGGTCTGGAGCCTGATTTTGTAGGATATCAATATGACTTGATAATCGTGCTACTTCTTGCTGCAAATAAAATTTTTGTTTTTCTAATTCCTGTTGCTGTCGGTCTAATTGATACTGCAATTCTGTGATATGTTTTACACCCTCTAAATTAACTTTAAGTTCTTGGGTTAAATATTTGATATGCAGTAAGCGTTCGATGTCTCGCGCTGAATAGAGTCGCGTTTCTCGTTCGCGTTGGGTCTTACCTAGACCCGGTCCCGCCTGACGAAAAGGCTTGATAAGACCTAATTTTTCGTATAATCTCAGAGTTTGCGGATGCATGCCCACTAGTTCCGCAGCAATGGAGATGATGTAGACTGGTCGGTCATTGTTGAAATCGGAATCCATACCTGCGTCTGAGCCTAATACATGATTTTATAGTATCACACTCAATTGAGAGCCATGTTCACCCTTAGCTACCTCAATACGCGCCGGAAAAACTTCCTTGAGATCATTGACATGGGTAATCACAAAAATACGCTCAAAGCCCCCGGCAATCATATTGATCGCTTCTACAAGTCGCTCACGTCCGCCCTGATCTTGTGAACCAAAACCCTCATCAATGATCAAAGTTTGTAAAGCCGCCCCTGCCCGTCGTGCCAAAAGGCGAGACAGAGCTAAGCGAATCGCAAAATTAACCCGGAAAGCTTCACCGCCAGAGTAGGTTTCATAGGGGCGGGTACCACGACTATCTGCAATTAGAATATCAAGGGTTTCAATCATTTTAGTGCCTTTTTTATCAGCACGTTGGGGTTGAAAATTGACATGAAGTTGATTCTCGCTGAGTCGCGCCAGCAGTTGGTTGGTATCAGCTTCGAGTTCGGGAAGAATACTCTCAATAATCAAACTTTGAATACCATTTTTACCAAAGGCTTTACCTAATTCTTGATGAAGGGTAAATTGATGCAAATAATAATCATATTCCTGCTGGTCTCCAGCCTGTTGCTTCTCTAGTTGGGCTAGATGCTCTAGGCTGCGTCGCAGTCCACCTAGGGCTTCTAACTGTTGATTTTGATGGATACGATTGGTTTGTAAGTACTCAGCTTGGGTAGCCAAAAGCGGCACAGGATCAATTAGTTGAGAGATTTCTAGCTGTAGTTGTTGATATTGCTTTTGTAATTCATCATGCTCCTGCTGCAACCGAGTCAATTCCTCTTGCAATTGATGAAGTCGGGTTTCTTCGATAGGGAGACTTTTCTCAGCACGTTGCAATTCCTCGTAGGCATATTGGGCAGTGCGTTGTATTTGCAGCAGTGATTTAGTGTGCTGATGCACTTTAGGATCATAGATAAGTTCGGTAATTTTTGTCTGAAGCTGCTTTAGATTTTCGTGCTCACCCAGCAAAAACATACGGTTACTAATATGATAACGACCATTATGGCAGCGTTGTTCAAGCGCGGGAATTTCTTCGTCTAATTGTTGGAGGCGTTGACGCGCATCAGCTAATTTTTTGCTCTCACCTTCAGCCCAATGCAAGCGTGACCACTCCCCTCGTAGGACAGCATAATCATTTTCGTCATAGGCTAAACGTCTTAATTCTAGCTCCACTAAGTGCAGAGCTTGACGGGTTTCGAGACCATAGGTTTCCTTTTCTAATTGATGCTTGAGATTACGTTCCAGTTGCTTAAATTCCTCCATTTGTTGACGTTTTTCCTGAAGATTTTTTACTTCTTGTTGGAGTTGAGCTTGGACTTTAACCTTTTTATCCAGAACTTCAACTTCTGAATTCAACTCAAACCAGTGTGCGATTAGGGTAGTAACTTCCTGATTAGTATAACTAAGCTGATGCTCTAGCAATAAAACTTCTTCCTGAAGTTGGGTATGATTTTGTTGATATTCCTGCTGAATCTGCTGACGATGTTCTTCATTTAATTCTTGACTACATACTGGACAATGCACCAAAGTATCTTCCATAAAGACTGCTTTTTTATTTAATTTTGCCAAGTGGTCTTGACGGTCTTCTAACTGAGCTTTTTGACGTTCTGCTAGGCCGCGTTTTTCGCTTCCTTTTTCTTTGACTCGGTCTTGATAAATCTTTTGACGCTCTAGTTTTTGAATTTCCTGATTAAGTTGTTCGAGTTGTTTGTCCAGCATATTTTTTGATGCAATTTCTCCCCCTAGTTTTTTGTATTGGTAGTTAGCGTGATTAATCTGTCCTTCCAATTCAGACCCCTGTGATTTGAGCTGCAGGATCAGTCGGTTTCTTTCTTGCACCTGAGGTTCGGCTACAGCTTGTAATTGTTCATAAGCTTTAAGTTTTGCAGCAGCTAGCTGATAATTTTTAAATCCAGTTTCGACACGCTCACTATCGGCGACTTGTCTGAGCAGATTATTTTTTTCTTCCTGCCATAGTTCTAGGCGTGCCACAAAACTTTGCAGCGCATTTTCTAATCGATTTTTTTCTTGATCCAGTACTCTCTCCAAAATTTGACGCTCTTCAGTTAATTCTTGGTATTGCATTTGTGCTTGATTTAACTGCTCATCTTGCTGAATCAGAAGTTGATACTCTTGATATTTCTGGGTAATAGGGAGCTTTTGGTTAAGTATATCAAGTAATTTCTTAACACTTTGACCCTGCTGCTCATATTGGTTTTCTTCGCGTCTTAAAGACCGATTTTTGGTCTCAATACTGTCTTCCAAAAACTTCGCATGCTGTTGTGATTGTGCCAATAGCTGTACCTGTTGTTCCAAAAGTCTCGCTTGAGTTTCTAGGCAAACTTGCTCTTCTTGCAAACTTTTGAAGATTACTTCGATAGTAGTTTCTTGCTGGCGTAGCCCATCACGCTCTTTAAGTTTCTCATTAACTTTTTCTAGGTATTCTTTGAGGCGCTCACTTTGATTTTTAGATTCGCGGGCTTTATCCTTAGCACGCTCAGCCAACAGTTCATAACGATTGAGACCTAAGATTTCAGCTAAAACTTCTTTGCGTTCGCTTGCTTTTTTGAGGGTAAATTCATCGGCTCGGCCTTGACGTAAATAAGCTGAGTTAATAAAAGTTTCGTAGTCCATTTTAAGGACATTATTGATTGCCTCTTGTGTTTGGCGTAGTGTGCGGGCTGAAAGTGTCCGAAAGTCGCCGTTATCTTGCCGAATCTGAAACTCAAGTGTCCCAGTTTTACCGCGAGGCCGTAGACGCAAGACGCGATAAACCGCTTGGTCACAACGGAAGGTCAAATCCACCATCGCTTCGGCTGTGCCCGTACGAATCAAGTCATCTTCAGTAACTGCCCGACTCTTACCCCACAAAGCCCATCCCAAGGCTTCTAATAAGGCCGATTTACCTGCTCCATTAGACCCACAAATACAGGCGGTATGCAAACCAGTAAAATCTACCTCGCCGTGACCATAGCTCAAAAAGTTGCAGAGTGTCAGATGTAGGGGAACCATAGGGCTTTTGTAGGTACGCCATTCTATTCATAACCCACCTCAGCCAACTTATTGACCAATAGTCTATTTTGTTTTGAGCTGCTAACTAGCGCAGCAGGACATGCACCCGGACGTATAAAGTTGTAAATAGTATTGCTAATCACATTAGCGCGTAGGGCAATCCCCTTAAATTTTTGATTTAGATGCCCTGTATTTGTGTGATGTCGTTACTCCCCCAGCGCTTATTTTGTTTACGGTTAATCCGTGATTTGTTATGGCTGGCTAGCCTTTGCTATGGCACTACGACCAATGGTGGCTTAGTGCTTGTCCGAACCTAATCATCTTTACGGCACAACCTCAGGCAAGGGCATCAGTAGTGCCGATGGCGGTACAGTATTGCGACTGAGCCTACCTCAAAACCTGGCTGTTACCCTCGCTTCAGGAGAGTTAAGGAACTAGGATAGAGAGCGGAACTTCTGTGGGAATGCGGTCATGAGTCTTTTGGCACTACAAGGAGTTCACAAGAGCTTGGGCATGAAAGTTCTCCTCGAAAACGCGAGCTTTAGCCTCGAAGCGGACGATAAAGTTGGGCTGATTGGCACCAATGGTTCGGGTAAGTCAACTTTGCTAAAGATGATTGCCGGTTTAGAAGACCTTGATAGCGGGCAATTAGCCGTCAATCATGGGGCTCGGATTATCTATCTACCCCAACAACCCGAACTTGATCCCAATCGCACGGCACTCGAGCAAGTCTTTAGTGATTGTGGTGAACCGATGCAGTTGGTACGCGAGTACGAAACATTATCCGCTAAACTTTCCCATGATGACGGTACACCAGAGCTTCATGCGCGCCTCAACGAACTGATGCAAAAGCTAGAGGCCAATGGCGCTTGGGAACTCGAAACTCAAGCCAAAATTGTACTAAGCAAACTGGGGATTACCGACCTTGAGGCAAAAATGGGTACGCTCTCAGGCGGCTACCGCAAACGCATTGCCCTAGCATCAGCGCTCCTGAGTAACCCTGAGGTCTTGCTCATGGATGAGCCGACGAACCACCTTGACGCCAATGCGGTGGAATGGCTACAGAGTTATTTGCGTCGTTTCCGGGGCGCATTGTTATTGGTGACCCACGATCGGTATTTTTTGGATCGCGTCACTAACCGAATTTTGGAAATTGACCGAGGCGAATTATTTACCTATGCTGGCAATTATGGCTATTATCTCGAAAAAAAAGCCCTAGCCGAAGAAGCGGCTGCGAGTAGTCAGCGCAAGCATAAAGGTATTTTGCGCCGTGAACTTGAATGGCTCAAACGTGGTCCTAAAGCCCGCTCGACCAAACAAAAAGCCCGCATTGAACGCGCCCGTCTTCTGCAAAATCAAGAATTCAAAGTAGCTAAAGGTAAAGTCGAAATCGCTACTTCTGGTCGGCGTATCGGCAAAAAAGTAATTGACCTTACCAATATCACTAAAGGCTATGACGGACGAACTTTGATTCGCAACTTTAGCCACGAATTTACCCCCGAAGACCGTATCGGCATTATTGGTGGTAACGGTACAGGTAAATCAACCTTGATGGATATGATTACCGGACGTGCCCAGCCGGATCAAGGCACCGTCGAATTAGGCACTACGGTGCATATTGGCTACTTTGACCAACACTCTGAAGCCATCCAAACGGCAGCTGATGCCCAACAACGCGTGATTGATTACCTCAAGGCCGCTGGTGAACTTGTCAAATTGGCTGATGATACGGTGATTACCGCTTCGCAAATGCTCGAACGCTTTCTATTTCCGCCAAATCAGCAATACGTACCCTTAGCCCAACTTTCGGGCGGGGAAAAACGACGCTTATTTTTGTTACGCGAACTGATGACTGCACCTAATGTATTGATTCTTGATGAACCCACCAATGATCTCGATGTCCAGACACTTGGCGTTTTAGAAGAATACCTTGAAGACTTTGGGGGATGTGTGATCGTGGTCTCTCACGATCGTTATTTTTTAGACCGGGTAGTCGATACGATTTTTGCCCTTGAAGCTGATGGTCAAATCCGCCAGTATGCTGGTAATTACAGTCTGTACTTAGAGCAAAAACAAGCTGAAGAAGACGCGCAAGCAGCAGCAATTAAAATTGCTAAAATGCCTATCGTATCCAAAACGACTATGGCACCAGCGGCGATTAGTTCTAAAAAACTTTCCTCAAAGGAAAAGCGGGAACTACAAGCCTTAGAAACTAAGATTGCCAAAATGGAACAAGAACGCACCACACTCGAACAAACTTTAACGACTGTAAATCAAAGTAAATTTGAAGATATGAATACGGTTTACCAGCGCATGAGCGAACTCAATCATGCCTTAGAAGTCGCGACGGAGCGTTGGTTAACTCTAGCAGAAAGAGATGGGCATTAGCTGACAGGATTAGTTAAGCCTGCAATGCCGCTCAGACGCACGCTTACCTGATCGCCAGGTGCTAGCCTACCGACTCCCGCTGGTGTCCCCGTGAGGATCACATCACCTGCCTGTAGCGTCATAATTCGAGAAATATAAGCCACCAAATATTCAGGAGAAAATACCATATCAGTGATTTTTGCTGACTGCACAAGACGACCATTGAGATGGGTTTCAATTCTTGTCTCAGGAGGTAAATTACCTTCATATAAAAAGCCTCCCAAGGGACAAAATGTATCAAACCCCTTAGCACGCGTCCACTGGTTATCCGTTTTCTGAAAATCACGGGCCGTTACATCATTGGCACAGGTATATCCTGCGATGTGTGATGCTACATCGGCTATATCAATATTTTTGGTAGTTTGCGCGATCACTATGGCCAGTTCACCTTCGTAATCGACGTGATTAGAAACAGATGGTAAAATAATAGCTTCTTGATCTCCTACTACCGATGAAGTTGCTTTGAGAAATAATAGAGGTTCATTAGGTACTTCACCACCCATTTCGGCGGCATGATCGCGGTAATTTTTGCCCACACCAATAATTTTAGAAGGCCGAGCAGCTGGTAATAATTTAACTTTTTCCAGAGTAATGTGAGAGGATGCAGTGGTGATTATACCATCTTCTAAAATGCCGTAGGATTGCATCTGTGGAGCTGCGAGTAACTGAAAATAAACTTTTAACTTCACGTCTAGACCTCGCAAAACTGAAAATATCTTAACATTCTAGGTAACGTGCTAGGTAACCTGCCGTTGTTTCCAAAGACCCCGTGCTAAACGAATTTCCTCATAACTATATTTTTCACCCAGATATTCATGTATGGGCTTGAGGCGGTCATGCCCAACTTCTTCGATAGCGTGGAGGATATCATTCTGACTTTGGAGCGCGAGTAGACGCTCAAGTTCAACGGGCTGATTTGCTTCAATCAAATCAGCCAAGTGATTGATAATACGCGTCGGTCGGAGATTGCGTTCTTTGGCGATAGCTTCAGGGGACAACCCTTTTTGATAGAGCTCTAGGGTAACCCAATGGGTTGCAGTTAGCTGAATTGGTGCTTCAGGAAGCATTGGCATTGAGGACGCTAATTCAGCATTGGGTAAACCTTGTTCTGTACGAAAGGTATGAATTAAACTTAGAAACTGTATACCATAACGCGCAAGTTTGCGACTACCTACACCAAAAACATTAGAAAATGCCTGAGCTGTCTGCGGCTGTAGTCGAGCCATATCGCGCAAACTACTATCTCCAAAAATAACGTAGGGTGGCACATTTTGCTCATCTGCTAGAGTTTTGCGTAACGAGCGTAAGCGTTGGAATAATCCCTCCTCAAGATCAGATAACGGGACTTCTTTACTATTCGTCCTATTCACAGGCAGTTCTTGTTTAACTATCTGCAAGGTCAAGGGTAGCCAAACTTCGCGTTCACGTCGCAAGACTTCCCAACTTAATTCATTTAACTTCAAAATTGGATAGCCATCGGTGGTTTCATCCACCAAACCGCGATGTAGCAAAGAACGTCCAAGTTTACGCCAACTCTCTGTACTATGGGCTTGACCAATGCCATAAGTTGTCAGTTTGTGATGCTGATATTGCTCGATTTTGGCCTGCTTGGAGCCACGCAAAATATCAATAATGTGGTTCATACCAAATTTTTGGTTAACCCGAGCCACGCAAGAGAGAAATTTTTGAGCTTCAATTGTCCAGTTTTCTAGGGATTGTGGATTGAGACAGTTATCACAGTTGCCACAATTGCCAAAAAACGCTTCACCAAAATACGCTAACTGAATTCGCCTACGACAATCAGGACTTTCGGCATAATCTATGACCTGACGTAGTTGTTGTTCGGCAACTTTTTGGCTACCGGCATCGGTTTTTTGAGCGATGATATATTTTACTTGGGCAATATCACCATAACTCAAGTAAAAAATACACTCAGACGGCTCGCCATCGCGCCCAGCGCGACCTGATTCTTGATAGTAGCCCTCGAGATTTTTGGGTAAATCGTAATGGATAACTAACCGCACGTCAGGCTTATTAATTCCCATCCCAAAAGCTACTGTTGCAATCATGACCCGCACATCATCACGAATAAACTTAGTCTGATTATTTGTGCGGTCTTTATCACTCAAGCCCGCATGATAAGGAAGTGCAGCGATCCCATCATTTTGTAATTTTAGGGTTAATTCATCCACATGACGGCGACTGAGACAATAAATAATAGCTGCGCCATCGGTACTTTTGAGTTGTCGTAATATTTCTGTGTAGGTGCGTTTATCCTTAGGGCGAACAGCATAGTAGAGATTTTGGCGATTGAAGCTAGCAATATGAATAAAGGGGTCTTTGAGGTTGAGTTGTTGGATGATGTCTTGGCGAACCCGCTCGGTCGCCGTTGCCGTCAATGCCATCACCGGAACTTGGGGAAAACGTTCACGTAACGTATGAAGCTGTCGATACTCAGGCCGAAAATCATGTCCCCATTCTGAGACGCAGTGGGCTTCATCAATGATTAGCATACTAATCTTAACGCGGTCGAGTAAGGCCAAAAACTGAGCATTAGCAAAGCGCTCTGGGGCAATATAGAGGAGTTTGATTTTTCCTTGTAGTACTTCTTTTTCGCGCTGCTGCACTTCACCAAAAGCCAAACTACTATTTAAAAAAGTTGCCCCTACGCCGTTATTTTTGAGGGCTTCCACTTGGTCTTGCATCAATGAAATCAAGGGTGAAATAACCAGTGTCAAACCTGATTGCAATAAAGCGGGCAGCTGAAAACAGAGGGACTTACCGCCCCCTGTGGGCATAATTACTAAAATATCCTGCTGAGCAAGCGCACTCTCAACGATCTCCCGCTGACCGGGGCGTAAGGTGTCATAACCAAAATATTGTTTGAGAGTAGGTTCGAGGAGCGTCGGCATACGGTGGGGTCAGAGGAGATCTAGGGCAATCATGTTATAACCCATTTGGTTGTAGACCCACTAGCGGACGCTTAGTTAAGCCTTTACGTGGTGCCATGACATTGAAAATCACCCGTGTTTCAATCGGTAAAACACTGTGGTCATGGTTGATCAGGGTTACGACCAATACATGCTGAGAAGTAGGTAAATCTTCTAAAACTAAATTGGTCGCATCAGTCGCGGTGAGAATCTGGTTATCAAGGGTGTAGCGCAGATGACCCTCACCGGGTACGGCAGCTTGTTCGGTTTCACCCGGTAAAGTCCAACGATGGCTGAGCACAAAATTTTTTACTTCAACTTGAACTGGTACTTGTCTGCCATAGGTAACATTGGGGTCAGGGCGCACGATGGTTACCGTGGGCAGGGGTACTGCGCCCACTGAGACAGCAACCAAACCTCCCACCCATAAGCCGAATCCGCCACGCCAATATAGGTTCACAGCCACTTATAGAAGGTAAACATCATCTTGTTTGGCGGCAGCGGCAGCCTCAGCATTCGTCCAAATCGGACGCGGTGGAATTGCGCGAACATGGAGGGGTGCAGGATTAGGATTGGCAATCGCAGGCGCCGGAAAAGGTGCTCCCGGAACCATTATTGATTGCTGAACTGTTGGTTGATGAACTTTTTTGAGCTCCTCAGCCATGCGGGTGTTGGCTTGGGCTAATTGGAGCGCTTCTTTTTGGACTTGGGCTAGTTCGGCTGTGATCCGGGCTTCACGGGCTTGGGTCGTGGTTTGCAAGTCTTGGTAAGCGGCCTGAGCTTGGCTAAGAGCAGTTTGCAATTCTTGAATTTGCACTTCTAAATCCGCTTTGGTCAGTACACGTTTGGAGCGTACGGTTTCCATTGCGGTAGTGAGGGCTAGCGGCTCAGTGAGATGAGGTTGTTCTTCTCGCAGTAAATCTGAAAGACTTTTTTTGGTCATGGCAGAACGAAGGATAACTTATCTCTTAACCTTACGCTGCTTAGGATAGTGAAACAAGTTAAGTTAATATTTACTCTACGCGGCATAAAGCCCCTGCGACCAAGGAAAGCATAATACGCAGGGCATGGATGACTATATAAACAGAAGTGTTATGACGCGCTGACTCATCGAAGCAAGAATTCCCCGGCTTTAGCCAGTGAGAGTGTCAATATAGAAAACGTATCTAACTTTTCGTCATGCGCAAATTACTTACAGCCCTATCCTTGATCTTGCTACTGAGTGTGCCACTGAGGGCTGCACCTGAGGCTCAAACCTACTTTCAGCAAGGGTCACAGGCTTTGGCGCGCAAACAACTCACCCAAGCGGTCAGTAATTTTGAGCGAGCACTCGAACTAGATGAAACGTTAGCTCTTGCTTGGCGTGGTTTGGGGGCGGCTCTCGGACAACAAAATCGCTGGGCCGAGAGTGTCCAAGCCCAGCGACGGGCGACCCGCTTGCGTCCTGATGATGCCGAGGGCTGGCTCAGTTTAGGCTGGGCGGAGCATCGCAGTGGCAATGATAAAGTTGCTGTTAAGGTTTTGACCCATGCCCAAAGTCTCGCGCCCAAAAACCCTAAAATACCCAACGCCCTAGCCATCGTCTATCTTTTTTTGAATCAACCCCAATTTGCGGTTGATGCAGCGCGCCAAGTACTCAGTCTCGATCCCAAAAATGGCACAGCCTATTATAATCTTGGGCTAGCCTTGCATCGTCTTGGACACCATGCTGAAAGTATCATGGCCCAGCAACAAGCCCAACGCTATGAACCCCATAATCCTCATGCGCTGATTGGGCTAGCTTTGGCCTATGGGAGCGTTGGTGATCAGGCGATGGCGGTGGCGGCCTATCGTCAAGCAGTTCGCTTGGATGGGCGCTATCAACAGCTTGCTTACCTAGATAGCTTGAGTGCAGCTGATTTTAGTCAAGAGCAAATCAAGCAGTCTCAAAAAATTTATCAACGATGGCAAGACACACGAGGGAAGTAAGCGGTACGCTGGATAAAGTTGAGAGTACGCCCTGATGCCGGATGACCCCTACACCATCCTTCAAGTAACCCCCCAAGATACCGCCGAGTCGATTAAATTATCCTACCGACGGTTAGCAAAGCAATACCATCCTGATTTACACGGGAAGGATTCTTCTGAGCAAATGCGCCAAATCAATGCGGCCTATGCACTGTTGGGCGAGCCCCAACGCCGCCGCGCCTATGATCAAGCCCAGTCGCGCGCCTACCGCGTCAGTACGATGCCACGCCAAGGCCGAGTGGTCGATGATAGCGTGCTGCTAGCGCAGTGGTTAATCAAGGTCTATTACCCAGTAGATCGTTATTTACGACAGATTATCAATCCCTTTGCCAAACATCTCGAAGAGTTGGCTTATGACCCTTATGATGACACCTATGTCGAAGCTTTCCAGCGCTATCTCAACCGCTGCGAAAAACTCCTCAATCAAGCCTGGGACTGCTATAGCGCCCAACCCAATCCTCGTGGTGCTGCCCGCATTGCTGAATATCTCTATCATGCTCTCAATCAACTACGCGATAGTCTTGATGAACTAAGTTATTTCTGTCAAAACTATGACTATTCTCATCTGCATACCGGTCAAGAACTACTTACGATCGTCCGAGAAATGTCTGATAATGCCGCTGCCTATGTCAAATGCAACCAGACGGTATTTTAAAAAGGAAGCGACTAGCTTTTGAAGTGCAGTTTTTGCGCCCTTAGGTCACGGCTAGGTTTGGATAAGAGGCAAAGGCCTTTACCAATTCAGAGTAAAATCGAGTATTACATCGTGACTTGCTGTGACTACGCAACCCATTTCTCAGTTTTTAGAAACCCACTTTCGTCACTTCAATGCTGCTGCCTTAGTCGATGCCGCAAAAGCCTATCGTCAACATTTAGCCGATGGCGGAACGATGCTCGTCACACTAGCAGGCGCGATGAGTACAGCGGAACTTGGTTGTTCCTTAGCTGAAATGATTCGTCAAGACAAAGTTCAGGCGATCTGCTGTACTGGCGCCAATCTCGAAGAAGATGTTTTTAATCTTGTAGCCCATGATTACTATCGGCGTATTCCCAATTACCGGGAACTCACCGCCCAAGATGAAGAAGAGCTCTTATCCAAACACCTCAATCGTGTAACCGACACCTGTATTCCTGAAGAAGAAGCAATTCGCCGCCTCGAAGGGGTGGTTATTGAAGAGTGGAGTGAAGCGAGCCGCACTGGAACCCGCTTTTTTCCTCATGAATTTTTTTATAGCATTCTGCGCGGTGGCAAACTCAAGCCTTTTTACCAAATCCCGCCCGAAAACAGTTGGCTGTTGGCAGCCTGTGAAAAAAATCTGCCGATTATTGTGCCGGGTTGGGAAGACTCAACCTTAGGTAATATCTTTGCAGCGCGTTGTCTAGAGGGCAAAATTTCCCCACAGATTCTCAAGGGCGGCATCGAATATATGATGTTTTTGGCAGACTGGTATGGCACTCACAAAACAATCGGATTTTTTCAGATTGGTGGCGGTATTGCCGGAGATTTCCCGATTTGTGTTGTGCCGATGCTCAACCAAGACCTGCTGCGTGATGTGCCAACCTGGGGCTATTTCTGTCAGATCAGTGATTCGACCACCAGTTATGGCTCCTACTCCGGCGCTGTCCCTAATGAAAAAATCACTTGGGGTAAACTGCGTGCTGATACCCCCCGCTTTATTATTGAGTCTGATGCTACGATTGTCGCTCCGCTAGTTTTTGCCTATGTCCTCGGTTGGTAGCACACTCTTCTGCGAGCGGGAGAAAATCACGTTAAGATTAGGCCATGGCGGTTTTAGAACTGGTGGATGTCGCCAAGAGTTTTACGGAGCAGACCGTTTTGGCTGCTCTGAATCTGACGGTGACCGATCGAGAATTATTAGTTTTGGTAGGGCCTTCAGGCTGTGGCAAAAGTACTTTACTGCGCTTGATTGCCGGACTCGAAGAACCGACTTCAGGACAAATCCGTCTTGATGGTCGTGACCTGACGCCCCTTGCGCCCAAAGACCGTGATGTAGCAATGGTGTTCCAAAATTACGCCCTCTATCCCCATCTATCGGTCTATAACAATTTAGCTTTTGGTCTCAAACGCCGCGCTGACCAGCCTTGGAGTGAACGTCTTGGCGACTGGGCAGGTCATTTACCCGGGGTCAAATATCGCAGTAAAACAGCGCTTGATTGGGAAGCTCAGGTACGCCAGATTGCTCAGGTTTTACAAATCGAACCCCTGCTAATGCGGTTTCCTAGTGAGTTGTCCGGTGGTCAAAAGCAGCGTGTCGCCCTAGGTCGTGCCATGATTCGTAACCCTAAACTATACCTGATGGATGAGCCTCTTTCCAATCTAGATGCCCAACTAAGGACGCAGACGCGTACCCAAATCGTGCAGTGGCAGCAACAATTGGCAACTACGACTATTTATGTAACCCATGATCAGACCGAAGCAATGACGATGGGTACCCGCATTGCCGTCATGAATCAGGGCTATCTGCAGCAGGTCGCCACGCCTCTAGAGATTTATCGTCAGCCAGCTAATACGTTTGTGGCTGGATTTATCGGCGAACCGGCAATGAATTTATTCCCGGTGCAAGCCATTGTCCGTGAGGCACAGGGCTATTTGGTCGGGGATGGCTTTACCCTACTGCTACCCGAAACTGTGCCTATTGATCGTCTTCCCCCAACATTGACGCTTGGCATTCGTCCCGAACATCTAACGGTCAATCCGACACAAGGTATATTTCAGGCCACAGTCAATGTAGTCGAAACCCTAGGCCGCGAAACCCAAGTCTTTTGTGAGGCGCAAGCAGGCGCAATGCGGTTGCGCGTTGATGCTGAGCAGACGATGCACCCGGGTGAACAGCTGAGGCTGGGCGTCCAATCAGAATTTATTCATCTGTTTGATGCGCAAACTGGGCAACGCCTTGGCTGGTAAAAAGAAACCTTCTCAATGGACAAGTTCAGGTCAGGCCACTTACTTTTTGCCCAGAGCTGGTGGGCGAAAATAATAACGTTGGGTGGACTCACACTGAAATGCCTTGACCACGGCATCGGCTTTTTCGACGAGCGTCTCAGCACCTTCCACCAAAACTAGATATTTACCCCGTTCGACTTTACTACGATAAGAAATTGATTCACCACTCTCTGAGAGTAAACCGACTCCACCACCTACCAAAAATCCGCCCATCGCCCCCGATAGACCCGCTGTTGTGATGGCAAGCAAAATATTTAAGATCATGTTATCAAAAATGCGTACCGGAGTTGCGGCCAAAAAAGCTAGCCCCATCACCGCCCCAATCACACCCGTAAAGGCTGCGGTACGAAAGGCACGTTGCCGTGAGACATCTAAGGGTTTAGCAAAACCAACTGCATCACAATCACGATAGCCAGAGCCGACAATCGCCACATTTTCTGGTGAAAGTCCTGACCTTTGTAAAAGACGATAGAGACCTAACGCCTGGGCTTCGTTAGCAACAACGGACACCAACAGATAACGATCACGAGCAGCAGTCATGTATTCGCTTTCAGAGGTTTCTAACTACAGTGTAAGCGATGGTTGCGGACTCATATCTTACGAGATTAGTAGCAAAAAAGTTGTCATTTTAAAAACAGCCGCTACAATCGAAAAGGTTCTGCCCTCACCTGATAAAACGGGCGGCGCCTGTGATATCCAAATTGTGACGGTGTCCCCGTCCAAGACCCTGAACCCCGTGAGGAGTAGCCCGATGGTGCAAGTAGAAAGTGTGTTGTCAGTTGTCAAGCCTGAAGTAGATTTTGATAGTGAGAGTGTGGATTTAGACCTCTTGGTAGCTTTGGAAAGTACAGCAACAGATGAAGAATTAACAGTTGAAAGTAATGAAGTTGGTACTGATGCCAGACCTAGTCGCAAACGGGCTCGCGCTCAGCGTACCCATTACACAGAAGATTCAATTCGGGTTTATCTCCAAGAGATTGGTCGCGTACGTTTGCTACGTGCTGATGAAGAAATTGAACTCGCCCGCCAAATTGCTGATTTGCTTGCTCTCGAACGTCTTCGCGAAAACCTACAAACTCGTCTTAGCCGTATCCCTACCGATGCCGAATGGGCAGTAGCTGCCGATGATGAATTTGCCTGTTTTGAGATTCGCTTAGCCCGTGGACGGCGCGCCAAAGATAAAATGGTGCACTCCAATCTGCGGCTAGTGGTATCGATTGCCAAAAAATATATGAACCGTGGCCTGTCATTCCAAGATTTGATCCAAGAGGGTTCCTTGGGGTTGATTCGTGCTGCCGAAAAATTTGACCATGAGAAGGGCTACAAATTTTCGACTTATGCTACTTGGTGGATTCGTCAGGCCATTACCCGTGCCATTGCTGACCAGTCACGTACAATTCGCCTACCAGTGCATCTTTATGAGACGATCTCACGCATCAAAAAAACCACTAAAATGCTCTCCCAAGAGCTAGGCCGCAAACCAACTGAAGAAGAAATTGCGGATCGCATGGAAATGACGATTGAAAAATTACGCTTCATTGCCAAATCTGCTCAATTACCGATTAGCTTAGAAACCCCAATCGGGAAAGAGGAAGATTCTCGGCTCGGTGACTTTATCGAAGCTGATGGCGAAATGCCCGAAGACCGTGTATCCAAAAATCTGCTCCGTGAAGACCTCGAATCCGTCCTCAATACCCTCAATCCCCGTGAACGTGACGTGTTGCGCCTGCGCTATGGCCTAGATGACGGACGCATGAAGACCCTCGAAGAAATTGGTCAAATTTTTAATGTCACCCGCGAACGAATTCGCCAAATCGAAGCTAAAGCTCTACGCAAACTACGTCATCCGAACCGCAATTCGGTACTCAAAGAATATATTCGTTAAGCACATAGTGTTGTTATCTCAAACCACAGCACCCTGGTCGCTGTGGTTTTTTATGGAAGATGCTCTGACAGAGACTTCATAATAGAAGTGAGCCAATCAAATCTAGGAAATAAAAAGCATGAAAGAAGAACATTTTGTCGAAAATGCGGCACCGATGTTGATTGAGCGGTTGGATGAATTAGGCCGTGTTGGTGAGTTAAAGCTACCATTGACCGAACTGCGCGAACGTCTCAAAGGAACGCCTGCTTATGCCATTCTTGACTCAGATGTCTATGCTCAGCAAATTTTGGACAGAGCACGAGAAATTTTGCATATGCAGTCTTCATAGTTCCATCAATTTTGCAGAAAAAGACGTGATGGTTTGATTAAACTTAGATTTGCGCATGATCCCCTGCCAAGTTTCCGATCGGATCAATGGCTAGAACAACCTATTGATACCACCATGCACAGTTGGTTTTTGGCAATGCATATTCCCGACGGCTTTCTGAGCCCACAGGTGGCACTGGCTACAGGAGTTTTGGCCTTGGCACTGGTCTTAGTCGTACTTCGTCAGACCGAGCGCTATTACCAAGAAAAACTTGTGCCGCTGATGGGATTGAGTGCAGCCTTTATTTTTGCAGCTCAGATGGTCAATTTCCCAATCCCCGGTGGCACATCAGGCCATCTACTTGGAGGAACCTTAGTCGGTATTTTGTTGGGGCCTTGGGCTGGTACCTTAGTCATGGTTGTCGTGTTTGTGGTGCAAGCTGTGTTATTTCAAGATGGCGGTGTGACCGCTCTGGGTGCCAATATTCTCAATATGGGTTTGGTCGGAACATTTTTGGGCTATTACTTATTTCGTGGGCTGTGCTTACTGCTAGGTCGCAACCATTCTTGGACACTTGTCTTGGCGACGGGACTAGCAAGCTGGACAAGTGTAGTCTTAGCTGCGGTTTTGGCTGCTTTGGAGTTGGCCTATTCAGGAACTGTCGCGCTTATGGTCGTACTTCCAGCAATGTTAGGGGTTCATGCCCTAATTGGTCTAGGCGAAGCACTTCTCACCGTGACTGTAATCAAATTTCTCGGACGGGTACGGCCTGATATTTTATTTGGTTGGGGCGAAAATTCGATCAAGTGACGACTCTCGACGCTCATGCTGAGGCATAGAGCGTGGGCTTCCCTGCAACACCAGCTGTCGCTACGGTTACTCGCTCACCGTGCGTCCTTAAGCCGCCTGGAAGGCGGGCTTAGGCAATGTTCTTGATGTTGATAGCG
>JBBRQP010000024.1:0-36841 GCA_038226175.1 Gloeobacterales cyanobacterium | reverse complement strand
TGAAGGGAGGTTACCAATGTGAGATTTCCACACTGACACAATCTTCTTGACATACCCATGAAACTGACCTACACCACCATTATTAATAAAATTACTGTAATTATTTTGAGCTTGAGTAACAGAAATCTGTGTGTCATTCTGAGCAACTGTCCAGATGGTTGGCACTTGGGTAATCGCCATGGTCGACGCATCGCCGCCATCAATATTTAGATTAGTTGCACTTACTGTAAAACCGAGACTAGGAGCAGCCTGAGCTAGTTCTGAAGAAAAATTAGCTCCGTTAGAAACTCCAAATACAAAAACCTTATCTGAAGCACTGATCATGCCCCTACTAATATAAAAATTTCTAACAGAAACCACATTTTGCATATCAACATTGGTAGCTGGAGGGGTATTGGTATCCCATTGTTTACCAATCCGGTCAGAGCTGGTCATCGCAATCACACCATAGTTACGCGTTAGAGCTGATTTAATAAAAAATTGGGTTTCGGCATCACCGACTAGAGTAGCAGCTCCCCCACCACTACCGTGAAACATGAAAATTACGCCGTCTACGGTAGCTGGAAAATGAGAAATTACATTAACGGGTAACCGCTGGTCTGTAGCTTTGTAGGTAGCTGTGAGGGTAACTGGTGCATTCGGCATAATGAGTTTGGTATGAGCCGCTTTGACATCAACCAAAGCACTAGTATCTCCTGTCCAGTGATCAAAGATAGCCCCAGGCGCACCGGGATCAGCCCAAATATCGAGGCTAGAGCCTCCTTCATAGGAACCACTTTGACTGCCATTATTGATAGTTAATATGTAGGGCGCGGCCCAAGCACCTAAACTCAGGTTAAAAGATATGGCAATCCACAGTATGCATAGCTTAAACGATTGCGCGCTACTAACTTTCATGATCCTAGCCTCCCCATGCAGTTGCAACAAACTCTTAATGTTCACCAGCATAAGATAGGACTTTCTTTGTCACTACAGTAGTTATGCAGGATACATTAGAATAAAAGAAAGTTTGGATAAGTAAATACACAACAGTAAAATCACGGTCAATCTTTTGGGGTGACCGCGTAGCAAGATTTTCAGTTTTGATAATAGACGCAAAGTGTTGCTAAGAAGTTCATTAGCAAGTGCGCGGAAATTAAAAATTCACCAGCTGGCTGTGCTGTGCTTTATGTTGAGCGACTTTCTGACAGCCATAGTCGTACTCTGTGAATACACTCTGAATGTATTTCGACCTGACTTGCTGTGGTGAGCCAGGATAAAATATCCGCGGGTCGCAAAACTTCGCCGCTATTACGACAGGAACCTTGATAGTAGATTTGCGCTCGTTGGGGTGTTGATTGTGTGACCCGCAGCTCAAGTAGCCAGTCTCGTGCTGGTAGATAACGGGTCTTTTGCGTCTTTTTGTGCAGACGCTCAACGTTGAGATCAGGATTTTCTAAAACTTGTCGGACTAACTGTTGCCAATCTAGATCATGATGGCTGACTAGGGTCAATTGATACTCTGCCCGGTCGACAACTTGCGTGCAAGAAGGACTCTTGAGGGCGGACGTGATCACTTCATATACCGGAAGATCCGTTGGTAGCTCGGCTACAAGACGCGCTTGAAACACTTCGGGGCTAAGGGCTTCAGCCAATTCAAAATCAACCCACTCACCCGTACTCGTCAAACCCAAGGCTAAAGCTGAGGCCGTAATGATGCGTGGCATCGGGTGAAATCCTGCCGTAAAGGCAATCGGGATCTGAGCGCGGCGCAAAGCCCGCTCCCATAGCCTTACCAGATCAAGATGACCCAAAAACCGTAAATCCCCCAATTTGCCAAACCGAACCCGTAAGTGTTGTACGGATGTGATGGGTATAAGTACGCTGTGGTTAACCGTAGGCACCTGATCCGGCGCTGGCAAAACAATGTTGTGACCAAAGTCTTCACTACAAATGCCGCAATGGGAACAGGAATCAAACGAACAATCAGGGACAATCTGTTCGGCAAGAGCGGCCTGATAATCTGCGACCAACCAAGCCTTAGTAATGCCCGTATCAATAAAATCCCAAGGTAGCGGGTCTTCAACCTGTGGTGCTGCCACATCTGTTGCTAGACCATGTTCGTGTAAGGCTTGCTCCCACGCCGACCAAACCCGCGAGATCCCCTCAAACCAAGCATCCATCCCGGCACCCAGTTCCCATGCCCGCCGGATCACGGGTGCAAACTCGCGCCCAGCGCGCCCCACTACATCTTCGAGGGCGGATAGACGCATATCGGTATAGTTGACTTTGATGCCGCGTAGTCTGCGAAAGGCTTGTTTGAGTAAGTCGTGTTTGCGCAAAAATTCGCTATTACTAACGCTATGCCACTGAAAAGAGGTGTGGGGCTTGGGCGTGAAGTTAGAGATCGTTAAGGTACATTCGAGTTTACGTCGTCCGACAGCGCGGCATTCGTTTTGCAGCCAAGCCACAGTCTCGACAATGCCCAATACATCAGCATCAGTCTCGGTGGGTAAGCCAATCATGAAATAGAGTTTGACCGAATCCCAGCCTTCGAGGTAAGCGGTTTTGATACCACGCAGGAGTTCTTCGTTGGTCAGACCCTTATTAATGACATCGCGTAGCCGCTGGGTGCCAGCTTCTGGGGCAAAAGTTAAGCCCGGTCTACGCCCGCCGCCAATGATTTGGGCTAATTCTGGGGTAAAGCGGTCAACCCGTTGCGAGGGTAAACTCAGGGCAATGCCTTGACCAGCTAAGTCATTTTGTAAACGCGCGCCGACGGTATTGAGCGAGAGATAATCTGAGCAAGATAACGATAACAACGAAAACTCGTTATAGCCAGTTTGGAGTAAGCCCGCTTCGATTGTGGCGACAACTTCATCAGGATCAACATCACGGGCAGGCCGGGTCAACATCCCTGGCTGACAAAAGCGACAGCCGCGCGTACAGCCGCGACGCACTTCGATAGCCAAACGGTCGTGAACCGTCTGAATATAGGGCACGAGTCCGACCGAATAACGCGGTAAGGGCGCTGCGACTCTACGCAAAACCTGAGCCGGGACATCAACTAGGGGCTGCGGTGGCACAGTATGGCTATAAAACTGCGGGACATAGACCCCCGGCACCTGAGCGAGATCCAACAAAAGCTCAAGCCGGGTTAAGCCCGCCTGTTTACCTTCTTCGATGACCAAGCCGATTTCGGGTAAAACCTCTTCACCATCACCTAAGACAAAAAAATCAAAAAATGCCGCATAGGGCTCCGGGTTGGAAGTCGCCGTCGGGCCACCTGCAAAAATTAAGGGTTCGGCGACCCGCTCCGTCGCAAGTAAGGGTATCCCCGCCAATGTCAGCATTTCTAAAACATTAGTAGCCCCAAGCTCATAGGCCAACGAAAATCCAATAATATCAAAATCCATTAGCGCGCGTCGTGACTCAACCGCAAATAAAGGCATCTGCTGTTCGCGTAAGCGGGCGGCAAAATCTGGTGCGGGTAAATAAGCCCGGTCACATAACTGACGCGGTTGTCCATTCAAAATGTTGTAAAGCAGAATATGCCCAAGATTAGAGGCACCGACTTCGTAGAGTTCGGGATAGGTCAGTACCCAGCGCACCGCCGCTGTTTCCCAGTTTTTGTGAAAGGCACCTTTTTCGTTACCCAAATAGCGTCCGGGCGTCTGAATATCGGCGGTAAGCAGGCGGTCTAGGTGAATGGCAGGCATAAACAGGTATCAAGAGGTATGCCGTTAGTGTACCTCAAGCGCAGATCAAGCCGGAGGGCAAGGTTGTTGCTGCGTAACACAGTGAATTGCGCCAAGCCCCCAAACCAAGTCTAAACAATTGATCCCAATCACGTCGCGTCCAGGCAAATGCCTACGCAAAATATTTAGGGCAACATCATCTTGAGGGTCACCAAAAATTGGCATCAGTACCACCCCATTTGCCATATAAAAGTTAGCATAGCTTGCAGGTAAACGGGTGCCTTTATGATATTTGGCTGCGGGCATCGGCAAAGCAATCACGGTTAGCCCCGCTGGGTGTTGTTGCAAAAGTTGGTAATTAGCTTGCAGGAGCTGAAAGTTTTCATCTTTGGGGTCAGATTCAAGGACACAGACGACCGTAGTCGGGTTAATAAACCGCGCCAAATCATCAATATGCCCATCCGTATCATCGCCTGTGATTCCTTCCTTGAGCCAGATTACGGTTTTGACGGCGAGATAATCTTGCAAGTAGCCTTCGATTTGTTGACGATTGAGCTGGGGATTACGGTTGGGGTTGAGTAGACATTGTTCGGTCGTCAGACACAAGCCTTGACCATTGACCTCAATCGAGCCGCCTTCAAGAATAATACCGGGTGTAAAGCATGGTAATTGCAAGAGCTGAGCTAGGCGTGAAGGTACTAAGTTATCTTGCGTCCAAGGCGCATATTTACCACCCCAACTATTAAATTCCCAATCCACTAAAGCTGTTTCTTGCCGCTGCACCACAAAGGTCGGGCCGTGGTCACGCATCCAACAATCATTGGTCGGAATTTCATGCAGATAAATATCAGGTCGTCGGATCGCCGCTTGTTGCAAGAGTGTTTGGACTTCTACTGCCATCAAGCGGTCTTTGACCAAAATATGCACCGGTTCGCGTAGGTTACGGACAATTTCTACAAAGACACGAGGTACTGGGGCAAATTTACCGGGCCAGGTTTCTGGATTGTGAGGCCAACTCAGCCAGGTCGCCGCATGGGTCTCCCATTCAGCGGGCATCCGATACCCAAGAGCGTGAGGGTTCAGCATGATCAAGGAACCAAATGGAGGACAAAACTAGGACTACCACCGACTCTAAAGGTCACGGGTGTTTGATTAGCTAGGATCATGACTTCACCACGTTCGGGGGCAGCGAGCACAAGATGGCCTGTGGCATCTTGACTGGCTTGGCTAATAGTCTGAGAAAATTTTACTGGTGGAAAGGGTACCAGGGTTTGACGGTCAAAGCTAAAAACCTGACTTGAGGTGGGTTCGATGGCAAACACGCGATTTTCATTAACAAAAAGCTGCGAGATAGTCACCAACCGCTCTGAGAAGTCTTTTTCGCGTAAACTCGTCTGACCCAAAATTTGACCTGTACTGCCATCGATATGATACAAAATTTCACCGAGAGCTACATAGACTTGCCCATCACGGGCTGCCATCGGCATCAGATAGGTGCCCTTACCTAAGGTAAGTGTTGGCAGGGGTTTGAGGGTTTGCCGCTCAAAACGCAGCAGTTGCCCGAGCAAAGGATTGGTCACCCACAGGGTATTGCCATCTAAGGCTAAGGCTGGCGCTAATAAAAAAGGATTAGCTTTACCCAAAGCTATCGTACGCACCACCGTCAGGTCAGCACGGTTGAGTTGGCTTAATTTTAAGGATTGCCCATGCAAAATCCACAAAAATTGCAGATCACCGACGATAGCCACGGGATTAAGCGCGAGGGTAATACTTTGTTTTTTTTGGAGGGTGCTGGGGTCATAGGTAATAAGGCTATGGTTTTCGCCATCCAATACATAGACTTGCTCGCGGTCTTGCCAGAGGGCGACGGGGTTACCACTTAGCTCAGTCGTGCGCCGTGTCTGCGGATTTTGGGTATCGATGCGTCGTAGCTGGGCGTTGCGCTGATCGACAACGATGAGGTCTACCGCCTGAGCGGGCAGGAGGTAACACAGATATGCTAGTAAAAGCCATGGTTTCATAGTTCTATTTTCGCGGTTCTTGGTACGCTTGAGACAGAGTTTTGGTAATTTTTGATGGCAGTACCGCGTATTCCCGAAGCTGAAGTCATGGATTCGGTACAAGATGCCGAGGAATATCAAGCCATGGATTTTGCCCAAGTCAATCGGCAATTTGTGCTTGACTTGGCAGAGCAACTGCCGCTGGCAGGTACTTGGCTAGATCTAGGCACAGGGCCCGCCGAGTTACCGATCCTAGCTTGTGAGCAATTTCCTGCCATCGAAATCGTTGCCGTCGATGCCGCAGCAGCCATGCTAGATGTAGCAGAAAAAAGAATAACTACCCTGGGCTTACAATCACGCATTCATCTAGCCCTAGGTGATGCTAAGTCTTTACCCTATGCCGACCAGGTTTTTTCGGTGATCTTTTCCAATAGTTTGGTGCATCATCTACCGGATCCGCGTCTGTTTTTTCAGGAACTCAAACGCTTGGTAACCCCGGGCGGCTTAGTCTTTGTTCGTGATTTGGTTCGTCCTGCAACGTTAGATCAGTTAACCTATTTAGTGGAACAATACACAGTTAACGATACCGAATATCAACGCAAACTTTTTGCAGATTCGCTCTGGGCAGCCTTTACTATTGTCGAAATTGCTTCTTTAGCCAGCTGGGCCGGAATGTCCGAAGCGCAAGTTACTTTGAGCTCAGATCGGCATTGGACTTTGGTGTGGCGGGCTATCCCCTGATGAAATAATAAATTTGTAGCTTCAAATACAACAGTCTGCTTAAAAGTTTGCAAATGTGTAATCCACAGTACCAAACGAGCTTTCTGTCTCGAACTCATGAGGAGTTTACATTACCATGCCTAAGCTTTTACGTTACCTCCTGCCAATGCTGGCTTTGGCAGCGGCAACGCCTTCTGTATTAGCGGCCGATGCCTTACCCATAAACTCTGGGGACACGGCCTGGATTTTGGTTTCATCGGCTTTAGTTTTATTGATGACGCCGGGTCTAGCTTTTTTTTATGGCGGCTTAGTTCGCAGTAAAAATATTTTGAATACCCTGATGATGAGCTTTGTTGCTCTGGCTGTAGTTGGTTTGGAATGGGTCTTGTTTGGCTATTCTCTAGCGTTTGCACCGGGTAATTCTTTTATTGGGGGTTTGGATTGGATTGGCCTTAATGGCGTTGGTCAAGAGCCTAGCCCTGTCTATATGAGCACGGTTCCCCATCTCGCTTTCATGGTTTTCCAAGCTATGTTTGCGGTGATTACCCCGGCCTTGATTTCGGGAGCAATTGTTGATCGTATGAAATTTAAGACCTATGTCGTCTTTATCATGCTCTGGTCAGCAGTCGTCTATGCGCCGCTTGCTCACTGGGTTTGGAGCTTCGTACTCGTAGATGGCAAATTGGTAGCTGGTGGCTGGGTCGGTACTTTGGGTGCCCTAGATTTTGCTGGGGGAACGGTTGTTCACATCAGTGCCGGGATTTCGGCTTTGGTTGCTGCTTTGATTTTGGGTCGTCGCAAGGGCTATCCCGATCAAGCCATGCCTCCTCATAATGTCCCCTTTGCCCTATTGGGTGCAGGTCTGCTCTGGTTTGGTTGGTTTGGGTTTAATGCGGGTTCAGCAGGCGCGGCTAATGGTCTAGCCGCTGCTGCTTTTGTGACGACCAACACAGCTACTGCGGCTGCAATGGCGACTTGGTTATTGATTGAATCGCTATCTGGTAAGCCCACCGCAGTTGGTGCGGCTACTGGAGCTGTAGTGGGTCTAGTGGCGATCACGCCAGCTGCTGGCTTTGTTACCCCCATGGGTTCGATTGCAATTGGTGGCATCGCAGCCATTGTTAGCTATTTTATGGTGCAACTACGGGGCAAACTCAAGTTTGATGATTCCCTAGATGTCTTTGGTTGTCACGGCATGGGCGGGGTCACCGGAGCAATTTTGACTGGCGTTTTCTGTACCAAAGCCGTTAACCCAGCCGTTGCTATCGAAGGCTTGGCCTATGGTGGTGGTTTTGCTCAGGTATTGATCCAAATCGAAAGTGTCCTCGGAACCGTGGCTATCGCGACAGTTGGCACAACAGCTATCTTGTTTTTGCTGAAATTCACCATGGGTCTGCGTCCTGATGATCAGGCTGAACTCGAAGGTCTCGATGTCAGCGAACATGGCGAAGAAGGCTATACGGGTCTAGTTAGCGGCTTGTCGGTTGCCGATGATTCCTTCGGTGCCAGTTCATCTTATGGCTCGATTGCGCAACCGCAACAACAGCAAGAGTAAATCCTTTGGTTAACCTCAAAAACCCTGTTTTGGCTAATCCAAAGCAGGGTCTTTTAAGGTTTGATGTTGCAGAGCCGATCAATCTTTGAGGAAACGATACACTTGCTGAGTAAGCAGTGGCTTGGTGGTGTAGTCGGCTAATTGCTGGAAAGTCTGGGTACAGTAGGTGAATTTTTGGCTGAGATGTTGGAGCGGGTCTTGACCATCTGAGACGACAAATTCTAAGCCCGTCAGACCTTCGAGGTGGGTCAATTCCAACAGAAAGCGGTTGATCGTCTTACGGCGTTCGGAGGTGAGTTGTTGATACCAACCCTCAATTTGACCATCATCTTTTTCTAAACCTAAGTGAAAAATACCCGTGTCTTTGGCAAAGACTGCCCTAGCTACAGGCCGATCTTCTTCTTGGATCAAAAAACCTGCAAACTGCGCATAGGCTCGAATCTTTTCTAACATCTCCAGCCAAGCCTTATCGGTGAGTACCGGTATAAAGCTCAGTCCCATCACCAAGAGCCTGACTTGGGGCAAAATATGACCGAGCTTTTGGGCTTTGGTGGCCAGATAGCGGCTATTGTATTCGGTCTCCTCGATAATCAAAGGCACTCGTCCCATGATTTCTAGACCATACCCCTTAAGTCCGGCAATCTTGCGGGGATTATTGGTAATTAAGCGCATCCGCCGTACTCCTAGATCATTCAAAATCTGAGCACCTGTGCCGTAGTTACGTAAATCCGCCGCAAACCCCAACCGCTCATTGGCTTCGACCGTATCGAGTCCTGTATCTTGCAAACTGTAGGCTTTGAGCTTATTGATTAGCCCAATCCCGCGTCCTTCTTGGCGCAAATAGACGACCACGCCTTGTCCGGCGTGATCAATCATCTTCATCGCCGCCTGTAGCTGGCGTTGACAATCACAGCGCAGCGAGCCCAGGGCATCTCCGGTCAGGCATTCAGAATGCATCCGTACCAAGAAGGGTTCTGAGGTTTCACCAAAGGGGATGTCACTATCAGGATTTCCCCCTTTGACTAAGGCAACATGTTCAGAATTATCCAGACGATTACGATAGGCAAAGATTTCAAATTGTCCGTACATTGAGGGTAAATGAGCACGAGTTTCTCGTTCAACAAAACGCTCGGTTTGTAAGCGATAACTAATCAAATCGGCAATCGAAAGTAATTTTAAATTATGCAGTTGGGCAAATTCTCGCAATTCTGGTAGCCGTGCCATCGAACCATCAGAGTTCTGGATTTCGCAGATCACCCCTGCTGGAGAAAGACCGCTCATTTTTGCCATATCTACGGCTGCCTCAGTATGCCCAGCTCGTTCTAGTACCCCGCCATCTCTGGCACGTAGGGGGAAAATATGCCCAGGCCGCCGCAACTGCTCGGGTCGGGTGGCAGGGTTGATGGCAGCCAAGATGGTTTTGGAACGGTCACTGGCCGAAATCCCCGTGGTTGTGCCCATCGCGGGGTCAGCATCAATACTCACCGTGAAAGCAGTTTGGTTTTTATCGGTGTTTTCTGTCACCATTAAGGGTAATTTGAGTTGATCTAAACGCTCTGGTGTCATCGCTAAACAGACTAATCCCCGAGCATAAATTGCCATAAAGTTGATCATTTCGGGCGTGGCAAACTGAGCTGCTCCGATCAGATCACCTTCGTTTTCGCGGTTCTCGTCATCTACGACCACGACCATACGTCCGGCGCGTAAATCATCCAAAACTTCAGGAACCGGGTCAAACATGGATCTTGCCTTGATGGTTATTTCCATCTTAACTGGTGAGCTCAGGAGGTGAATGCCGAATCACCTGCCGAGATGTCCTCCTAAAGAAACATGTTAGGAACAATCTCCGGAGTCTTTGGATCAATACTAGCTACAAAATTGTAACGGCTTTTATTGCAACGAAGATAGGCAAATGCAAGAGCATCAAAACTATCCAACGATCTTGAGATAATATGCTTAATAGTCAATCGATTAGCACGCAACCTTTGTGGAGAACAGCCATATTCGCGCACATATCCAGCACGTTTTCGGATAGCTTGCTTAACTTCATCACTAATTGGCATTTTGAGCTGCCAGCATCGCATTAATATAAGCAAAAATGCGATCCAATTCTCCTATCACATCTAATTTAGCAACTTCGTCTGGAGTGATCTGATCAGCTTTTTTCTTTTCTAAAAGGGTCTCTATGTGCAGTTGAAGAAACTCACTGAATTTGAATAAATCCCAGTTGCCAACTTTCTTAAAATGAATCTCATGAGTTAGAGAAAACGGCGTATCAAGAATTATAAACAACTTTAATATCTATTGCATTAGATCTTTACGAACCAATCTGTATCGACCTCCACTGACTCGATCATTGTTATCTTGACCCCCAGTCCTAACTCTTTCAGCCGTTGAACCAACTGTTCACCATCGATTAGATCAATTGGCGGTGCGCCATCTCTTGTAGCCTCTTTGATTGCATCTCTGGTAAATGTCCCAGTTGTAAGAAATAACCCCTTATCAGTGCGCCCCTGCATGGCGCCACGAAAATCTCGAATTTGACCTGCTGTTACTGAACCCTGATAACGCTTGCATTGAAAGAGGACGTGAAAACTTAGGAAGCCGTTGATACGTGCAATCCCAACACCATCAATCCCACCATCACCAGATTTACCCGTAACTTGTACTTGGACAAACCCAGACTCGCGCAGTAAACGTTGTGCCAGACGCTCAAACGCAGATGGATCTAGAGATAGCAATATTTTATGGAGTTGCTGATGCCAAGCAAGCTCTGCTAATGTTTCTACCACTCCAGCAGCCTCATCTGATGGGTCTGCAGGTGCAACTTTTGTCAGCATCTCGGACTGCCTTGACAATCTCTTTGGCATCGAAGTCATTGAGATTGATAGAAGTGAAGACTAAAGACCATACCCCGCGTGCTGAATTCTGCAAAAGCCCATATTTCTTTAGATAAGTCCGGCTCCACGCAAGTCGGTATTCGACCTCGCTCTGTGATGTGCTGCCATGCAAAAGTTCGAGCACTTTATCAGGTACGTTGAGAAGCTGAACTACTTTTTCATAGATCTCTTCGGTTGTACCCGACCCACCCAAAATTTGTAGCGCTTGAATTGTGGGCAGGAACATTGAGTCAAATGTTGGAACCGAAGAGGTAGATCAACTGATAACTGTGGAGCAAAAAAACACCTGTTAGACAAAAAAGAAATGACACTACTACTGTTTATGATCCAAGAGATAGTCATATTATTGTCAACAATAGAACTAGGGAGATAACACAGATTAGTGATAAGTTAGCTCCAAAGTGGAACTCAGATAACCGTATCAAATGTCATTGAGATAACAAAGTGAAAGGTGACCGTGGAAGTTATATGAATCGGCTGAAGATTTTTTTGAACTTGAGGGAAGTGTCGTAATGAAACTCACGTCATCAGCGGCTATTGGTGTATGTCAATAGGCAGCAAAACGTAGCTTGATTGTTGCATAAATCGAAGGCGGAATTTGGCACTATCCGGGCTTTGAATCGAGATTAGACTGCATCTGGTCGTTGATGCAACCAGTGCCCGTCACAATAATCTACTTGCTGCTGAATTTATTGAGTTAGAAATAGGAGTTCATGATATGTTGATCTTGACGGCACCACCAATAACAGGATAGCCTCACAAAAATGCTGCAAAATAGCAGTATGGTAAATAGTGAATTCTGCAATCCCTAGTCTTAAAAAATCGATGATAAATTATCCGAAGCAAATCAAAGAGCTTGTCAGTTGCGGCATTCCATTACATGAGATGGGAATCAATAATTGGGCTTTAGATAAAAGTCAAGTGCTAAAACTACTCGATGAATTTGAAAAAATTGAAGTAGCAGTATTAGGAGGAGATGTGTGTAAAATTACGAGTCAGAAACTAGACTTGCATGGTAATAATTGGTCTTGTGATATCAAAAAGAGTGAAACCAAGTATGACTATGTCAGGCGAAGTATCTCATATACAAAAAGCTATATAAGCGGATACCCCAATACAAGTCAAAATTTAGTGTTCTTTACAATTGTGCCAGAAATTTCCTAGAAGGTTTAACAGTTATGTCACCTGATGCTTCCAACAAAGATCCCGAAAAAGCCAAACTCACCTTTAACGAGGATGCTCATTATGGTTTGATAAGACAGCTCCATCAAGTACTTGATACTTTGTCAATGCAACTTCCATTTGAAATAGTTAGCTTACTTGATGAAATGATTAATGCAAGAGAAGGAGAGGTTGCATTAGAAACTATAATTGACATAATTGTGGAAGATAATTTACAAACTGAGCGGTCTTTATTCAAAGACATATCATTACTCGTAGAAAGAATGGGGATGGAAACAGGAATAGTTGAGCAAATAAAGCCCTTTGTAATTGACTAAAGCTAATTAAAGTCATACAAGCCAAGAATACAGTTCAGGTTACTTATGGTCACTGACACGACAGAACTACTATCGTTTTTCACAAAGAATACAAAACACATACAAACTACTTCTATACGGTTTGCATTTTCTAATTTGCTAGGCAACGATCTAGGCTAGGATAACTTTACATTGGGAATAGGTGATGAAACCTTACATTGCTGCTGCATTACAAATGACGAGTACCCCCGGCTTGCAGGGTAATCTCGCCCAAGCCGAACGCCTGATCGCCGAAGCTGTCACCCGGGGTGCGACTTTTATTGGTCTGCCAGAAAATTTTGCATTTATGGGGCCAGAAGAAGAAAAGATGGTCAAAGCCGCCATGATTGCGGATTATGCCGAAACTTTTTTGGTAGAAGCTGCACGGCGTTACCACATTACACTTTTGGGTGGTGGGTTTCCTGTTCCGACAGGGGATGGGAAGGTTCATAATGTGGCCTTGCTGATTGGCCCGACAGGCAACGTACTCGGACGTTATCAAAAATTGCATCTATTTGATGTCAATCTGCCCGATGGTAACACCTATCGCGAATCGGATACGATTGCTCCCGGTGATGATGTGGTTTTGGTAGATACGGGTAACTTAGGCAAGATTGGTTTGTCAATTTGCTATGACTTACGTTTTCCTGAGTTATACCGCAAACTTGCCATGCAGGGTGCAGAAATCCTCGTCGTGCCTTCTGCCTTCACAGCCTATACCGGCAAGGATCATTGGCGACCCTTGTTACGCGCTAGAGCCATTGAAAATACTTGTTATGTGTTTGCCCCAGCTCAAGTCGGTGAGCACTATGCCCGTCGCCAAACCTACGGTCATGCGATGATTTTAGATCCTTGGGGTAATACGCTCGCGGATGCAGGAGATGGTGAAGGCATGGCGATTGCATCGATTAACCCAGCACGCATCGCCCAAGTACGCCAACAAATTCCCGTGCTTAGTCACACCCGCTTACTTTAACTAGGCCGAGTAAGGACAAAAACTAGCGCAGTTGAGTTCACGGTAAGGGGCAATCTTGCCACACAAACCACAGACTTCAACACATTTTGACCCTTGCGGACGGTTTTGGTAAGCCCAGTAGGCTTGGGTTGCCCATTCTTTGAGCGGCCAACTATCGAGACCGGGAACCAGTAATTCGGCCTTGATGCGGGTAATTTCGCGGTCAATTTGGTTGAGGGTCAGGCCTTCAGCACAGGCGGTCGAGACCAGCGTGACAAAAAACTCTTTGAAATCAAGGTCAACTTCGGGGATGGTTTGGGTGGACTGAGCTATGAGTGGATTGGTCAACATATCTAAACTCCGTTACGCTTCTTAATAAATCGTAACATTTATTTAGATTGAATGCAAACTAGCGCAAAAAGCCTCTGGCTTTCGGTTTAGTCTTGGTACTTACACAGGCCAAAAAGCCTTGGCGAATGGCTTCTTTATCAATATTTTGACCAATAAAGACTACTTGATTTTTGGGTGGGGTTTTCCAGCGCTCATAGTCTAAACGCAGACGAGAGCCGACCATGTGCAAAATAACTTTTTCAGGATTTTCCTTAAGCCAAATAAAACCTTTGGCACGGAATACGCCCTCGGGTAACGTCTTGAGAAAGTGTTCGAGTTTTTGAACAGACAGCGGTTCTTCAAGCTCAACGGAAACCGATGAAAAGCCTTCGGTTTCAAAATGATGATGATGATGATCATGGTCGTGGTGGTCGTGATCATGCACTTCAGGTTCGGCGGGCTGCTGGGCAAAATACCGATCCATATTAAATGCGCCCACATCTAAAATCAGCCGCAGGTCAACTTCGCTATTGGTTGTAGGAATAATCAGAGCATCAGGGCGAATTTCTTTGATTTGTTTTTTGAGTTGCTCTAGCCGTTCTGACGTTACGCAATCGACTTTATTAAGTAAGACGATATCCGAATATTCAATTTGACTAATAGCTGTTTGCGAACTGAATAAGTCCGGCGCAAAATGCTCCGCATCAACCACGCCAACAATCGCATCTAAACGAGTCAAAGGGCGTAACTGCGGACTCATAAAAGTCATCGCGACCGGGCCAGGGTCAGCAAGTCCAGTGGTCTCAATAATCAGATGGTCAACGGGATTAGGCCGCTCCATAATTTGTAATACCGCATCAATCAAATCCTCACGCACCGTACAACAGACACAGCCGTTGTCAAGTTCGATCATACTTTCATCGGTAGTTACGATCAAGGCGCTATCAATACCAATATCACCAAATTCATTGACAATGACGGCAGTTTTAAAGCCTTTATTATTGGTCAAGATATGATTTACCAAAGTTGTCTTGCCGCTACCCAAAAATCCTGTGACTAAAGTGATAGGTAAACCCCGATCCAATGCTTCTAAACTCATGGCTAACCTCATGAAAATAAATAAATTCCCTGGTCAGGGAAAAAACTTGCGCCTGGAGGGATTCGAACCCCCGACCTACAGGACCGGAACCTGGCACTCTAATCCACTGAGCTACAGACGCATGTAGCTCTGAGTTTAACACAATCGTCCTGTGCTCCGATGTCTTATCAGCGTTGGGGGAGGAGGGTTGGGCAATACTCGCATATCTAAAAAGCTAGCTCTATGCCTTTTGATAACCCACATCTCATACCTGTGGATCTTGACTGTTAACTTTTGTTGCGTTATATTTAGGGAGTCTTCATAAATTATTCTTCTTGGAGCGCATCATGACTACCAACAAAACCACGGTTACCGATGAAGCCAAATTTGGTTTCGTTCCTTACGCCGAGCAGCTCAATGGTCGTCTGGCCATGATCGGCTTTGTCTCTGCTTTGATTCTCGAAGCAATGACCGGCCAAGGCGTGTTGCACTTCCTCGGCATCATCGCCAAGTAAGTTTGCTTCAGTCCTAAATGAAAAAAAGCAGGAGCGTTTTAAGCGTTCCTGCTTTTTTTATGCGTAGCAAGTTCTAGACTAAACACATGAAGAAACGCGTTATCTTGACCTTCCCCCCCCATGTGGTACACATGCCACTCACCTATCGCCTCGCCAAGGATTTTAACGTAGCAGGTAATATTTTACGGGCTCAGGTGGCTCCTGATGAGGTAGGCAAGATGGTCGTCGAGGTCTCGGGCAGTCTTGATCAGGTAGAAGCTGCCTTGAGTTGGGTACGCGAGCAGGGTATTGGGGTCTCTTCGATGAGCAGTGAAATTTTGATTGATGCTAATTCTTGTGTTCATTGTGGTCTATGTACCGGGGTGTGTCCGACCCAAGCATTAACCCTACGCGCCATCACCTTTGAGTTACAGTTTCAACGTTCGCGCTGTATTGTATGCGAGCAGTGTCTTCCGGTTTGTCCTGTCGGAGCGATTAGTACAGGTCTATGAAACGTCTTTGCTTACTTTATGAACCGGGATTGCTTCTCTATACCGAAGCCTGGGTCTGGCAACAGCAGATACAACAAAAAAAAATCCGCGAGCCAGAACACCCGGATGTATTATTTTTGCTGGAACACGCTGCGGTTTATACCCTGGGTCAGGGTTCTAGTTTAGATTTTGTCAAATTTGCGCCTGGTACCTTTGCGCTGCATCGCACGGAGCGCGGCGGTGAAGTGACCTACCATGGGCCGGGTCAGCTAGTGGGCTATCCGATTTTAGATTTGAGTTATTATCAAAAAGATTTGCACTGGTACCTGCGACAACTCGAAGAGGTGATCATACGCGCGCTTAAGCCTTTAGATTTAGTCGGTGAGCGCGTTTCTGGGATGACTGGCGTTTGGGTACAAGATCACAAAATTGCGGCGATTGGAATCAAGGTTTCACGCTGGGTCACGTTGCATGGTTTTGCTCTCAATGTGACAACGGATCTGGCAGCCTTTGAAGTGATTGTGCCCTGTGGTCTGACCAAACCAGTCGGCAGTTTAGAACTATTTTGTCCAGGTATCACTTTGATAGAGACCCAAAAACTGGTGAGCGCAGCGTTTGCAGAAGTATTTGAGGTCGAGCTAATGAGAGCAGTGTTCTCTCCTTTAGAGACGTAGATAGTTTAATAAAAAACAGCTGCCCACGCGAGAGCAGCTGTTGAAATTAATTGTTACCGGGCTATTTCACCGATTGCGTTTGGAGCCATTGCGCTAGCCGAGGTAATTCTCTGACCTTGATGCTAGCTTTGAGGCGAATGCTTTCAGCGGCTTTAGCAACTTCTTCATGGGCATCTTGGGATAGATTAGTCCGGGCATAGTTTTCTAGCTCAGTCGCGTGAGCATTATCCGAAAAGCTACTCAATAGACCAGGCACAAAGCTATTGCGTCGGAAAAAGGTCAGTTTTGCAGCCAAGGCTTTCATATTTTCTTGCGCAAAGTTCCAGCCTAATACTGGTTGTTGAAAGGTAACTCTTTGGACTAACCGGATGGCTTGATTTGGACTCAGTTCATCGGTCAGGCTAAGACGCAGGGTTTGCTGGGCAAGTTTGGGGTCAAGCGCTGCGGCTAAAGCACCGTACAAAAGATCCCGCTCCTCAGTACTCGTACTTTTACGCCCCAATTCGTGCAATTTATCATAGGTAGTTTGATCAGCATAGCGCCCTACTTCTGTGATGACTACCGGACGCAAATCAGGTGCCAGAGCAGCCGTATTACTTAAAAAGCCACTAAAACGTTTGCGCGCTTCGGCGAGTACAGTTTGATCCCCAAGACTCGCCCGTGTTGATAATAGCCGAGTACGCAACAAGCCTATCGTTGGGTCTTCACCGGGCTTAGCATCCCAGCCAACACTGCGGAAGGGCACGAGTAATAAGCTGCGAGCATAAGCACGAAAGGCTTCTCGTCCTGGTTGATCTCGTTGTAGCTGGTCTAGTGTGAAGAGGGTATCGGTGATCTGCGACCAAACGGCTAAATTATTATCACCTTGCACGCCCTTGACCAAATCCAAATAAGCAGGGAGCGGGGTACGTCCGGCCTGCACCAAAGCCCAAGTATCACTCAAAACATTGACCCGGTCACTTGCCGGGAAATCAGGTAATGACTTTTGTAGAGCAACCAACATCTCGGGGCTGTACTGAACCCGGTAATAGCCGACATTGCCCGCATTGAGCTTGACGGCGCCTTGACAGTCGCCAGCCTTAGCCGTACCTGTAGCGGTATCCATCAACATCGACGAACGTACGCCTTTAGTTGCCAAATTAGTCCAAGTGAGAGGAATTGCCCAGAGTGTAGAAGAAGGCGTTGTCGTATCGAGGGCAAAGCGTTGTTGACCCAATTTTAAGATTTGCTCGCTAGCGACACAGCTGCTGCTCACTTGCACTAACGGAAAACCCGGTTGTTCTGTCCATGATTGTGCGACCTTGGCAACGGGCTGATTAGAATACTGGGTCAGCACTTCCCACAGATCAGCGGTCGTACTGCTGGAATATTGATGGGTTACCATATAGCGGCGTAGACCATCGCGGAAAGTTGATTCACCGAGATAGGTTTCTAGCATCCGAATAAACGACTGGCCTTTGAGATAGGTGATTTCGTCAAAAGCGTCGCTCGCTTGGCTTTCATTGAGGATGGGTTGCTGAATTGGATGGGTCGTGCGCTGGGCATCGGTTGCCATGGCATCGTCTTTTTCTTGGTTAGCCCGTAGCCAGACCTGCCATTGGGGATTAAAATAATCCGTGGCCTTAGTCTCCATCCACGAAGCAAAGCCCTCATTGAGCCAAAGATTGTCCCACCAGGCCATTGTTACCAAGTCGCCAAACCATTGATGGGCCATCTCATGGGCAACGACCTTAAATACGTCTTCTTTGGTGCGCTGAGAGGACTTAGCCGGATCAAAGAGCAGGATTGATTCATTAAAAGTAATGGCTCCCCAATTTTCCATCGCGCCACTAAAACCACCGGGTACGGCAATCAAATCCAGCTTAGGTAAAGGATATTTAAATTTAAAATAAGTATTGTAGTAGGTCAATAATTTTTCAGCAGATTCGAGGGCATAGCGGCCTTGACTCTTTTTGCCCAGCGGCGTGACAATCCGAATTTTGGTATCTCCGGCCTGACCATCAAGGGTTTCGAGTTCTCCGGCTACGAGAGCTACGAGATAACTCGACATTTTGGGTGAACGGGCGAAGCTAACTTTTTTATAACCAATGGGTTTTTGGGTAATGCGATCAAGCAGTTCGGTCGAGGTTTCGATGGGCATATTAGAAAATGCATTCCAAGCCGAAGGTACTACCACCGCTAGACGATAGGCCGCCCGATAGACTGGCTCATCCCAACAAGGAAACATGCGCCGCGCATCGGTCGGTTCCATTTGGGTGGCAAGCATGGTTTTAGCACCATTGTCAGTTTGATAGTTGACTGTATGTAAACCTTGACCTTGGCTATTAATTTTGCCCTCAAATTCGAGGGCTAGCTGTCTGAGTCCGGTGGATACAGCTTGGGCAAAGGTGATAGTTGTGATTTGTTTGGTTGGATCATAAACGATACTGATCGCCTTTTGTCCGCGCTCAAGTTCAGCTTTGATGATCGTGATATCCAGGGTATTGAGAACAAGGGTGCGGCTGGGTGTTTGTACCAAAATATTGATCTGCTCTGCTCCCTTAAAGGTCTGGGTTTTAAGATTAGGTAGTAGGGTGATATCGTATTCGGCGGGACGGACATCTTTTGGTAATTGACCAGGTGTTGTTTGCGGGGCAAATTTTGATTCGGCGTGGACAACAGGCAAGGCAATTAGACTAGCTAACACAACTAAAACAGCCAAAGGAGAGAGCAATTTTTTCACAATCACAAACCTTAATGCGAGAGACAAAACAGCACGTGAACTTGAGCTAGTGTATCACCCGTCACCCTGTCTTGATTAGGGGGGAAGTGCGCAAATTTGGTACGTATAAACCGATGGCTAGGATTAGCTGGGCTGCACAAATTCACTAAAAATCTCATTTCTTAATGCCCTATTAAAGTAAGTCTGCTATGGTCATTGCGGTCTCAATGAGGAATTTAGATGATGATGTCCGACCGCCGTAGTGTCCTAAAAGCAGCTTTAGTTAGTCCAGCTTTGCTGTGTTTACCCAATGTAGCCGCAGCCACCCCGTTATCAGGTGATGTGGGCGTGGCCTCGGGCGAACCCCAGCCCAACAGTGTGATTATTTGGACGCGCGTACCCGAAGCGGCTCAGAGCAGCTCGGTGATGGTGAGTTATAAAGTTTCTCTCACGTCCGATTTGCGTAACCCTGTCGCAACCGGAACCCATACCACCGATAGTACCCAAGACTATACAGTCAAAGTTTTGGTCTCTGGATTACAACCCTTTACCCGTTACTACTATGGTTTTAGCACCACCACTGGCTACGTTAGCTTGACTGGGCGCACCAAGACTGCTCCCGCTGCGACCGCTAATCCCGCCCAAATCACCTTTGCCTACTTCTCATGTCAGGATTTTAGCAGCGGCTACTACAACGTCTATGCCAATCTGATTGCGCAGGATGATGTGGATTTTTGTGTACATCTAGGTGACAACATCTACGCTGATGCTCAAGGGGGCAATATCCGCCCCGATCCTGCCACAGCCGTCACCCTAGATGAGTATCGTGCTAAACACAAACTTTATCTCAGTGACCCTAATCTGCGCACCGCGCGCCAAAATTTCCCGTGGATATATTTGTGGGATGACCATGAAGTCTATAACGACTATGCGGGTCAAACTGTCGATACCAATACCCCCGGTCAGCGTCAAAACGGCTATACGGCTTTTTTGAATTACATGCCCGTTTTTCCAAGTTTTACGAGTAGCACGCCCTATGAAGTACGTCTTTATCGCAAGTTATCTTTTGGTAGCCTAATGGATGTCTTTGTTTTAGATGAGCGGCAGTACCGTAGCGCACCGCCCTGTGATCCTTACTACTTAACGACGGGCTGTGGCGCACGTAATGACACCAATCGCACCATGCTCGGTCAAGCCCAAAAAGACTGGCTAACCTCAGGCTTAAGCAGTGCTACAGGTCGGTGGAAATTTATTCTCAATGAAGTCATGTTCCAAGAATTTTTGCTGGCTGACTTCAGTATCTTTGGCGTGCAAGATGTGCCACAAAAGCTCTTCAAAAATCCTGCACCTGCTGGTTTATTTGGCTTTAATGTCTATGTAGACCTCGATGCCTGGGATGGGTTTGCCTCTGAACGCAGTGACCTGATTGAGGTGATGAGTGATGTGCGTAATGTGGTCTTCTGCACCGGAGATATCCATAATTGCTATGCCGGAGATATCCGTCCAGATTTTAGTAAAACCAGTCAGCCTTCGGTAGCCGTTGAAGTCACAGGTGGTTCGGTCACTTCAGGGGGCTTATCTGAGATTACCGGGGTCAACCTCAATTACATCGGCGCGCCTGCGGTATTAAGTGCTAACCCCAGCATGAAGTACGTCAATCTGACCAAACATGTTTTTACCAAGATGGTGGTCACACCGCAAAAAGTAACCGTTACCTATGAGGCGGTAAACACGATCACCAAAACCACCTACAAGCCCTCAGTGCTCAAAAAGTTCACAGTCAATGATGGTAATCCTACGTTGATAGTGAATTAAGACCCTCACCCCGCTCTTTGGTCACCCCTCTCCCAAGCTTGGGAGAGGGGAACAGCCTTTTAGCCCTCCCCCCTGAGGGCTGGAGGGGTGAGCGTAGCTAAAGCCTGTACCATGAAAAAACTGGTTGTTCGGGTACGTGCGATGCTTCGTTTTGTGGGTAGTTTGGTAGCTTTGGGGATATTAGTAGGCTGTAGTAGTGCGCCGTCAGTGGCACCACCGATTGATCCCAATTTCAAAATCTTGGACCAGACTGCACTCCCAGGTGAAGTTAATTTTTTATTGACTTCTGAGGGCGGGGGCTTTATGGATCGCAATGGCGATCGACCCAGTGAGCTTCAGACCAAGCAGGACAATCAAACCTATACTACGCGCTTAAATTTGGTTTGGAGTAAACGCTTTAATCCGGCTAATCAAGTTGCAGCCTACGGGCTCAAAGTTAGTCTTGATGGTGTAGCCGATGCCAGTCATACTTTTAGTGCCAATTTGCCAACGGCATTTTTGGAAGCTGATGGTCTAGAGATTCCTAGTACCAAACCAGCGGAGTTTGAGCAGCGTCCTGCAATTTTAATTCGTAATTTTCGCGATAGTAGTCCACCGAGTCTGATGATCGAGATCTCCGCGCCAGCTGCCCAAAAAATCCTGCAAGCCCAGCGCGAAGTCAGTGTCAAGGTTCAGTTGCGCTCCGACCGGATTGCCCGTTCTGCGGCCTGTCTCAGCCCAGCGGGATCGGTCGATGACTATGCGCGCTGCCAATTTGTCTACACAGGCCGCACGCTCAAAGGGGCTGAACTTGGACAGTTACAGCAATTATTCAAAAACTAACTTGACAGAACCTCCTAAGACTGGGAAATTTTGATAGTCACCCAGGAAGATGATCATGGCAGACCTCATTAAAATTGAAAATCCTCAGAGTATTGAAGTCGGCATCAGCGGCCCTGATGGTGCAAATCGCCTCTTTATCTACACAGGAACCGCTGTCTTTTTGAGTGAAGGCCCAGAGTTTGGTTGGAAAGCCGATTCGCTCATTTTTGTGCCTCTAGAGATGCCTGGCATGATCAAGCGGGTATTTTCACGTCGCCAGGTGCATAAGGCTATCGGTTCAGCTGGTTTGGCTGCGATCTACAACCCTGGTAATACGGGCTATGCAGGCTGGGCCATCGATAGCACCGATGCAGACTGGGATGATGAATCAGGGAATGTTGTGGTCACCATCAAGCTTGCCATCAATGGAGAAAAAGCAACGATGGCACGTATTAGCTATCACGTTACGGTTTTGGCAGAACTCAGTAATTAAGTCATGGCAACCTGAGCGCAAGCCGATTACGATAGGGAGCTAGACCCCTCATTGCCGGAATTGCGACTCAGCGATGACTTCTACCTTGCTCCTTGTTTTTTCGGCAATCGCCCCGGCGCTGTTCCTGCTGGCTATCGTCTCTTTACGGGCCAAAAATTGGTACACCTTTTATCTGCCGCGTCCGCTGTGGTGGCTAGCTTGGGGCTTGGCAGCAGGGGTCGCTTCGGCGTATCTGGCCTTGCTGTTAGAGACCGGACTAACTGGTAACCCTTGGCAGATAGAAAACCTGGGTGGACTCGCTATTTTTACTCTAGTGGGCGTCGGTCTAGCGGAAGAAGGTGCTAAATATGTGGTGGTGCGCGGTTTACTCTGGCGGCTCAAGCTCTTCAGGGAAGTCTATGATGGGGTCTTGCTTTCGGCCTGTGTGGGCTTAGGCTTTGGGGCTGAAGAAAATATTCACTATGTGTTCCAATATGGCTACAACGCGGCTTTAGAACGGGCTTTTACGGCAGTTCCCTTCCACGGTATGGCGGGGGTAATCCTTGGTTATTATCTAGGTCTCGCCAAGGTCTCGGAGTTGCGCAATGGTAAAGTGCGCTGGAATTTGCTTTTGGGCGGCTTGGGTTGGGTTATTTTGGCCCATGGCATTTATGACTTTTTAGCATTTCAGACCAATCCTATTGCCGAGGCACTGATCTGGGTTGAGTTAGCAGTTTTGGCGGGTACGAGTTGGCGCTTGATGCAGCAGGCTAAACAGGTCTCTGAGGCTTGGGGCGGCACTAGCGAGGCAGTCTCACCGACCTTGTTTATTGCGCCCTCACTCAAAGTGCGTGACCCTCGGATTGCGGGCGCTTTGGGGCTAATTCCTGGCATCGGGCAGATGTATAACGGCGAGTGGCAAAAGGGCTGGAGCCTATTTGGGGTGGGTCTAGTTAATGTTTTGAGTCTCGCTGCAGTCTGGTTTTTGATCACATTTCCTTTGGAGGCTTTTTTACAGTTAATGAGCTGGGGATTAACGCTTGGTCAGAAGCCCGACAAATTTATTGCGTGTCTGAGTGAAACGCCAATTCTCTGGATTTTGGGTAGTCTGTTGCTGACTTTTATGTTGTTTGGGGCTTGGGATGCCTACCGTACGGCTCTTAGTCGGCAGTTTGAGTATCGGGTTGCGCCCCCTTTGCGTCGTAAATTTGTGCAGTCAATTGCTGTTGCCTATAGCGGACATTTACTTTTGTTATTGCTGGTAACGCTAATTCCGATCTTTTTGGGTGGTAAAAGTGGCGGTGGTGGCAGTGGTTCCCCGATTGTCTTTGACTTAGTCCAGGCTCCAGCTACGCTCAATGGACATAAACAGGTGCATGAGGGCAAACCGCAGGGTAAAGATAAATCTAATCGTAAAGAACGTATTGCCCAGGCTGCACCCAAGCCTGTTCAAGATAAACTCGGGACTACGCCTGTTCCTCAACCGCGACGTAAGATTAAGTCGCAACAAGCTAAGGGTTTGCCGCGCTCCTATAGTGATTATCTCTCTTGGAAAATTCGTCAGTACCACGATCTTTACTTTTCTCAAGTTGATCCCGATAAGTACACTGTGGTGCGTTATGTGATTGAACCTGATGGTGAAATCAGTCTGGCTGAGGTGCTACCTGACCATAGTTCGACCCCGCCTGCAATGAGTGAATTGGCAGCAGAAACAATTCGGGATATGAATCCTTTGGAGCCTTTGCCGGATGGCACAGGTCGCGTAGAAGTTTTGGAGTTGTTTTGGAATGGGGTGCCGATCGAGCGGCCCGGCAGCCTCGAAGAACGACTTAGTCAAATGCCGGATGGGCGCTGGGTACAACCGCTGACTGGTTCATCGTCCGAGCCAAGCCCAAACCCAGATGCACCACCAGTGACACTGCCGACAAGTTAGCTGGATGAAGCTATGATTTACGCAGTACGTCTACGAGCGGTAAAAAGAACTAAGACACTTGATCCGGTCTCTGAGTGAGCCGCTCATCTTTTTAACTGAATTACAGATAGTTTGATGTTGCCCCAAATGCTCACGCTGATCACCAATCACCACCCCGCAGACCAATAAAGATTTGACGATCTGGGGCGTATTTACCAGCGACAGATTCTGCATAGTAACTGCCCAATAAATTTGAAACGGTAAGTGTAAGTTGTAATGTTGGTGCAATCGGTAGACCAAAATTTAAGTCAACTACTCCAAAAGCTGGAAAGCCCGGTCGTGCGCTCGAAACCCGTGCTTGCAACAAGGCCGAAAGCCCACTAGGATTACGGTAGCTGAGCTGAAGCGCCCCAAACGTCGGTGCAACACTAGAGAGTTGCTGTTGGGTCTGTTCTTCGATAGCATTCGTCCAGGTAAAAGAGCTACGCAACCGCCACTCGGGGTTAAATTGCACCGTACCTTGAAGTTCGACACCCTGAAAACGGGCGTTGATATTTTCGTAGACCAACACAGGCGCTGAGCCGGCAACGAGTTCGCCATTTGAAGCGAGACTCAATAACCCTTGAACACTGTTATTGAAATAAACTGCGTCCCAACTCGTGGTGCCATTACCGCCACCAAAACCAATATCAAAGGAATTGGCGCGTAAGGGTGCAAGATTTGGATTACCTTGCAAAAAAGAATACCCAGCCACTACACCCGCCAAGGCATCCGTGAAAACTACGTCATCTAAGTCTGCATTTAAGGGGCCGGCAAAGCCACTAAAAAAGCGTTCCCGGAAAGAAGGCACCCGGAAGCCTTGGCTATAGTTAGCCCGAAAACGTAACCCAGGAGCAAAATTCCAGACCAAACCAAATTTGGGTGTCAGGGCAGTGTTATTGAGGGTAATTTGTGAAGCGGTATCGGTCGCAAAGGCCGTAGTTGTCGTGGCGTCATAGCGTAGACCGCCATTGACAATGACATCAGGAGTGAGAGGATAATTGAGCAGCACATAGCCCGCGATCCCCGTCTGTGTCCCATCAGGCACAATTGGTGCTGTACTGCCAGTGGTCAAAAAAGACCCTTCGACAAGAGAAGCATTGGTTCCTGACTCTCGGAAAAAGTCTAGGCCATAGGTCAAATTACCCTTCCCAATTGGCGTATTAAACTGGACATTGGTGCCCAAAGTATTGACTGTCGAGGTCACCTGTTCATTAAAATCAGTGATACTAGGGTCTTCTGCATTGAGAATTTGCTGAATATAGTTTTGGGCGGTGCGATTATAAAAAACACTTAATTTAAAATCTGTTGCCGAATTAAAAATTTTCTGACTATTCCACTCCACACCAAGACGGTCTTTACCCAAAAGCGGCACACTAAAGCGTTCCCCTTCAGCAAAGTTGGCAATCGCAATCACACCCGTATGCAAACGTGAACCCGCATAGCTAAGGGTAACGCGGTCATTAGGGCTTGGAAATAAACGCAGTTTAGCTGTGTAAGTTTGTTTATCTTGCTGATTGGGCAAATAGGTACCCAAACCATCCACACCATCGCCCAAACTACTGTAATTGATACTGGCATTGAGAGCATAACCATCACCACCCGTACTCAAGCGTAGCGCTTGATTGAAGGCTGAGAATCCCCCAAAACTGGTCTGGAAACCGAGTCGGGTCGGGTCGCCTGGTTGGGGTTTGCGGGTGATGACATTGACCAAGCCACCAACTACATCCGCTCCATAGGTTCCCGAGGCAGGCCCGCGCAAAATCTCAATACGCTCAATATCTTGGGGATTGAGGGAAAATAAATCAGCCCGGTCATCGCCCTGACTAATATTTTGGCGTTCGCCATCAATAAATACGGCTGAACGCCCATCGCCTAGCCCACGAATACTAAAAGCTGGTTCAAAAGGGCTACTTCCTCCGGCTTGAATACCGGGCACAATGCGTAACAAGTCAGGTAATGTTTGCGCTAATGGCGTCAAGGCTTCGATATCACTGCGCGTAATAATCGTCACACTCTCTGAGGTTTCTGAGATAGCTTGACGGCGACGGTTAGCAGTTACGTTATATTCTTCAAGCAAATCAACTGCCGTATCATCTTCATCATCATTTTTTGAGACCGTAGCGGGTAGTTGGCTTTGACTGCTAGGGCTATTTACTCCGCTCAAACCCTGCGCGGTCAGAATCCCTTGATCATGCTGTAACTGTTTTGCCGTCAGGGGTTTAGACTCGGCATAAACCGCTAAGCTCAACGAGCTAGCCAGTAAACTCAACAAAAATGGACGCAGCACAGCTAGACTCCTCACAAGGTGAATGAAAAAATTGGTGTGTTGATGGGTACGGTGAGCGAGGGCTGACCGTTGATTTTTTATTACAAAAAGAGGGCAACTACATCTTTTTGGGCGGAACCGGAGCAACTTTGATCATTTTCTCGATGGCTTCAAACTCGGCATAGGTTATAACTTTCTTTTTGGTCAGGTCGCCAATACTCTTGTAGGGTCGACCAGCTTGGATACGTTCGGAAAGCATCGCTCCCGTACCTTTGACTTCCAACTTATCGAGAACAACAATCGGAGCTTTGTTGATGTCAATTTTTTCCCCAGCAAATACAGGCAGGGCTAACAGTAACAATGCAGATAATGCAAAACCAGCTTTCATGAACAAACTCCTTGGATGAGATTAGGAACGGGTGGCAACAGGATTGACAGGACTGCTGGTAGTTGGGGTAGGTGCCGGAGCAAAGATAGAGCGGAAATAAAGGGTTCCCACGATTAGCAAGTAGCTCAGCCAAGCGACAAATTGCAGTAAGTGTGGCTGGTCGGTGTACCCAAACAAGGCATTGAAGACCACCCCAGGGAATTGACCTTCGGGCAGATTTGCCGACAGATCCCACAACACTGGGCCTAGGTTCCAATCAAAGGCTGCACTCAAGGTACCGAGAGCCGTTGAGACTAGCCCTGCTACTATGAACAGCAACAATGAACCCAATCCCGCAAAAAACAGGCGAATATCAATGCGGATACCCAAACCAAATAGGGCATAACCAATAATCGAGGCGAGTAAAATCCCTGTTACCGCACCAATTAAACCAGGCCAAGCCCCTGTTTGTAGTTGTGAGCCAATAAACAGAACCACCTCGACACCTTCACGCAACACCGCAACCCCGACGAGTGTGGCAATACCCAAGCCAGCTTTTTGAGGATCATTTAAGGATTGCGCCACAGCATCTTGAATTTCTTTTTTGAGGGAGCGCGAACGCTGGGTCATCCATACCAGCATCCAACTCAGTAAACCAACGGCGAGTAATGCAAAGGTTGCTTCCGTTACTAGATAAAGGGTGCCGCGAAACCCGCCCAATAGTGCTTCTGCAATCCAACCGAGCACGCCACTGAGAAATAGTCCACCAACTACGCCTAAACCCACCCATTTGAGTAGATCCGGTTGGTTGGCGCGCACCAGATAAGCCGCCACGATACCGACGACCAACGCCGCCTCAACCCCTTCACGTAGGGTGATAAACATAACGGGTAAACCCAGCGACCATTCCACGGCAAGTTCCCTCAAATGCGAGCAAGTTCTAAAGAAACCATAACACTACTGCAAATAGTTTGCAATAGATGCGGTAAATGGGTTAATCTTTTTTTGTACTTACTTTGTCTCTCAGGCAAAAACCCATGGAACGACGTTTATTATTTGTACGCATTTTTAGCCTATGTAGCCTAATTTTGGTGGGTGCTACAGCTTGTACGATTGCAGGAAATTTGCAAGCTCCCGCTGCTATAACCATCATCACCAGTCACCACAAAAATGGGGCTATTAGTAGTACTATCCCTACGGAAGTTAGTAATGTCGGTGAGCGGTTATTTCTCGAAACCCGCTTTGCACAGTATTATTTTGCCCATGCTCAGGGTAAAGCCAATGCTGAACCCCTGCTCGGGGGTGGGGATCCGATTATGGCAACCCTACAAACACCTAATGGCGATATTCCCAGCCCCTTTGCGGGTAAATCGATGAACTGTCGTCAATGTCACTTAGTTGATGATGCTGTAGGCACGCCCAAGGTACCCGAATTAGGCTATCGCACCTACAACGATTTTGCGGTGCGTAGTCCGGTGCCCAATATTGGTGATGGACAATTGACAACACCTCGCCATAGTCCTTTGATGATTAACTTAGCGTTGAATAAACACGCGGCTTCTGAGCTTTATCATTATGATGGTCAATTTGAGACCCTCGAGGACTTGGTACGCGCAAGTTATACGGGACGCAATTTTGGTTGGCAGCTCGGGCAAGAAAAAACTGCGATTCGACATATCGCCTCTATTATTCGTGGGGATAACGGCAAATGTGAACTAGCCCTAGCGGATGGGGGTTCGTATACCCAAGTTTTTGTGGGAAAAGCCAATAATCCAGATTTTGTCCTGCCGCCAGAATATCAGCTTGATGTGCGTACTGCCACGGACGAACAAATTTTTGATCATATTGCCCAACTCGTGGCTATCTATATTGATTCGCTCGTCTTATCCCAAGATCATCGCGGTGTCTTTAATGGTTCGCCCTATGATGCGTTCCTCCAAAAGAATCAGCTACCAGCCAAGCCAGCTACAGGTGAATCTAATTTGACCTATAGCCGTCGCTTGCGTGTGGCTCTCAAACGCCTAACTAATCCGCAATTTATCACCGCGCAAGATGGTAAGTTTTTGCAAAGCAAGCAGCCCTATCGTTTTGGGGCAGAGGAATTAACCGGGCTTAAGACTTTTTTACGTGAACCTCAGGGGCAAGCTGTGACGCGCCAAGAATTGAGCCAAGGCAAAATTGGTAATTGTCTGGCCTGTCATGCCGCGCCTAATTTTACGGATTTTCGCTTACATGGCACGGGTGTAGCCCAAGCTGAATATGACAACATTCATGGTGATGGGGCTTTCCAAGAGTTAGCTATTCCTGATTTCCAGACCCGAGAGGCTAACTACAATGCTTACTTACCCGGCACATCCCAGCACCCTCAAGCGCGCGGGGTCTTTCGGCAACCCGCTACGGCAAGTAATCCGAAGTTTACCGACCTTGGTGCCTGGAATGTCTATCTCAATCCTGATTTTGGGGTCAATCCTGCCAAAATCGAAGCTGCCATGGGCTTAACTAACATCGTAGCCAACCAGAGACCCCAGCTGTTACCGAGTACGATTGCCCTATTCAAAACTCCAGGTTTACGTGATTTGGGTGATTCCGAGCCTTATTTCCATAATGGTAGTCAAGGGCAACTAGAAGATGTCATCAGTTTTTATCAAGTGTTTGCCGCCAAAGCCCGTACTGGAGAAGTTCGTAATGCCGATCCCGAACTCAGTCGCATCGTGCTAACTAAAGCTGATGTCCTACCACTGACGGCTTTTTTGAGTTCACTCAAAGAAGATTATCCGGGAGAGTAATTTATTAGTCAGAATTTAGGGATCAGCTATCTTCTCAGGAAACAAGATCGGTAGATGCCAACAGAGCGCGCACCAAAGCCAGAGTTGGGCATTGACCCGAGCATCATAAAACGGGACATCAAACAGGCCAAAGATACCGTAGCAGCCTAGGCTAATCACAACCCCGACCATCCCCCAACGCAAAAAATCTGGCAAACGATTGAGGGCACGCGTAGCCCGCACTATGGCCATAACAAAAAAAGCTAATAAAGCCGAACCCAAGGGAAATCCTAACTCAGTCCAATAGGTGAGATAAAGATTGTGAGCATGAATGGTGAGGGCTTTTTTGTGGTAAACCTCCACGCCCACGAAGGGAAAAGTCTGAGGTCCCCAGCCCGTCAGAGGCCGCGCGAGCAGCATCTCCTCGGCAATGTGCCAAGCTTCGAGCCGATCGGAGGTCGATTCATAGGCCTTAGCCTTAGTGTCTAGGGTACTACCTAATTTTTCAGAAAAATATGTGGGAACAACACGACGTAATACCGGAACAATAGGCCAACTTTCAGGCCCAATCGCAGCAGTCAAGATTGAAAACCCAATCACTGCGACCACACCACTCAAGATCCAGCGACGGGTGTACAACAACACTGCAACCAGACCCAGCGTTGAGACCACCCAGGCATTGCGAGATGCCGTACCAATCTGGGCAATAAACGTCATCAACCACGTGTAATAACCCACTGAGCGCAACCAAACCTCTTTGCTGCCAATGGCTAAAGTTAGTGCCGCTGGCACAACTAACACTAAGTAAGCTGCTGCAGTGGTAGGCCAAAAGAAAAAAGAAGTGACGCGCTCTAAGATGCCAGTTTCAGCTCGAGAGCCAATCGCTAATTCTAGCGGACCTAAGATCTTCCACTGCCAATTGATGCCCGTGATCCACTCAAAAACCCCAGCCGTTCCCGTTGCCGTCGCCCCAACTAAGCCCCAAAGTAAAATTTGACGCAGACGCTCGGGGCTATTGACTAACCGTGCAATCAGCCAAAAAAACAGGAAAAATGGTAAATAATTAAATAGCCCACCCAGACTCAGTTCGGGTTTATAGCTGAGCACTGTAACGATGATTAAGCCGACTGTAAGCACAGCTAACCATTTCATGCCCTCATCTTGCAAACTCGGACGCTCACGCCAAACACAAATACCTAGGGCCAATAGCCAGCAGGGTAAAAAGAACATCGTGCTAACAGGCAGTAATGCCGTACCAAAGAGTAACAGTTTCCAAGATAAGCGGTCAGAAGGTGCGGCGGTCACAGACAGGCTACATGGTATTTCCCATGCTCAGTGTACTGCTTTTACATGAAGCGCTGCAGGACAGCCGTTGTTGCTTGCCCGGTTTTTTCCCAACTAAATTGACTAGCACGCAGGCATCCCGCTTGGCTAAGATGACAAGCTAACGCAGGATCTTTGATGATCTCCAGCATCGCCTCACTGATTTCACTGACCTGATACGGATCAACTAGAAGTGCCGCATCTCCTGCTACCTCTGGTAGTGAGGAAACATTAGAGGTAATTACAGGTGTTCCGCAGGCCATTGCTTCAAGAACAGGCAGGCCAAAGCCCTCCCAAAGACTAGGAAAAATTAATGCCCTAGCTTGCTCAATGAGAGCAGGTAATTCAGCTTGGGGCACATAATCTAAAAATTTGACGCGCTGGGTCAACCCTAGTTCTTTAGCCAGACGATGTAAGTCAGCAGTGTAGCGCTGCACTGGAGGGCCGGCAATCCATAGCTCGTATGCGTCGGGTATAGCTTGGAAAGCTTGCAGGATTCGTAAAAGATTTTTGTGGGGGTCGTGACGCGCTAGACACAAAAAATAATTACGCCGAGGTAAGTTTTGCGAATAAAAGCGTTGGGCATCGTGGGCTAGAGGAATCGGCGTAATCTGTGATGCAGGCAGATCATAAAATTTCATAATATCGCTGGCAGTAGACTCAGAATCACAAATAATATGAGCAGCACGGTGCAAGATTTGGGGCAAAACCCAGCGGAAATAAAGCGTCAACAATGAGAAAGGTTGGGGAAAGCGCAAGGGAATACAATCATGCACAGTCACTACAAAAGGCACCTGACTAAAAAGCGGTGCTTCGGGCATCGGACAAAACAATAAGCGACTGCGATATTGACGAAATATCCGAGGCAACGTGGTTTGCGTCCAGAGCAATCGGCTCAGGTGACCGCGTGTCCCCAAATCAGGCGTCAGTTGTGAAGAGACCACATGACAGGCATAGCCCGGTAAGGGCTGCGCGATTAGCAACTCAGGACGGCCTGCTCGCAGATGGGGCAAGAGATTTAATGCGTAAGTGGTCAGCCCTGTAGGCTGCATTGTGAGAGGGGCAAGATTGATCAGAAGTGAAGTCAAGGGTCTAGCTCAGGGCATCAAGGATCGGGGCAAGGCGGCGCGTGTAGCTTGCAAAACTATGGTGACGAACCATGCCATAGCCCTTTTCTACCAGAGTTTGGCGCAAATTGATATTTTCTGCCAAAGTTTGTAGCCCTTCAGCTATCTGACCACAGTCCAAAGGATCAACGTATAAAGCAGCATCACCACAGGCTTCGGGCAGTGCCGATACCGATGAAGTCAACACAGGACAACCCATTTGCATCGCCTCAAGGGGGGGCAAACCAAAACCTTCGTACAGAGAAGGAAACACAAAGGCCGTAGCGTTTTTAAGTAATACCAGTTTATCAAGCGTCGGAATGTAATCTAGGAACTTAATCCCATCTTGATCGAGTAAAGACTTAAAAGTTTCTTGACCATAGCCCAAAGCACCCGCTAATACTAGAGGAATTTTGACCTGTGAGCGTACACGCAAGTAGGCATCAAGCAAACGTTTGATATTTTTACGGTATTCAAGTACCCCAACAAAAAGAAAATAAGCCTGAGCCATTAGGCCGTATTTTTTTAGGATAGTAGCTTCCACTCCGGGCTGATGCGCGCGTTCAAATTCAGCTGGAATTACTGGCACAGGTGGACACAGTGTAATCACTTTTTTGGCGGCATCTGGAAATATATGGAGGAGTTCTTGACGAGAAAATTCAGAAATACTCAATACCAGATCAGAGTAAGTCAACATATCCTTGATGCGCCGATAAAAAACCTGAGGCTGGTCATCGGGAGTATGATCAGTGCGAATTAGCGGGATAATGTCCGGTAAAACTTGAACAAGTCGCGTACGAGATGGAATCCTCACGCTCAGGGGCGAAGTACACAAAACAAGATCAAAATTAGGAAGATCAAGATAATAGCAACTAAGCGGTACTCTGGAACGCAAACCAATCATACGGTAAACTTCTGGTTTATTGATAAAGCCAGCCACATCTGCCAAATAATTTAAGCGCGGAGTCAGCGCAAATTGAGGATCAAGCTCACTTTGGGAATAGGATTTTTTTGCAGGTAAGCTAAGTAGATATTTCAAGAGGAATATAACTTTAGGTGTATTGATTGGCTCGTCAAGATTAGCCATGATTTTGGCGGGCATCGAAGATTGTGCGCTAGTTAGAATGTAGTTGGTGTAGCCTAATTCTTTGGTAGCCCGAAGTATTGATTTAGCATAAAAAAGAATACCGCGATGAATTTTTTGTTCTAGATCATACCCTGAGAATAAGATACGCCGCTTCATAGCGGTTCTCGTTGAGGATAATCTCGGGGTAGTAGCATTTCATAACGCAGATCACAAGCTTGCCCTTGGGCTAATGACTGCCAAATCCAGTCAGCCACGCCTTCGACGGCAAAACTAGGAGCAAGAAGTGCTGCACGTTGTCGCATAGCTAATTGGACTTCAGGCTGAGTGATATAGTTCACCGCTTCACGAAAACTTTCGGGGGTATAGTCGGCAACGACACCAATCTGGCAATAGGTCACAAATCTAGCCGCAGCGGTATCGGGACTGCCTAGGACAATGATGGGCGTATGAGAGGTAGCCAAAATAAAGGGTAGACGGCTAGGTAAGCTCAGCCGCGCAATGCTAGGACGGTCATCACGCGCATCAAGAGTCCCTGAAGGCATCACGATATAAGGATACTCACGCAGTCGGGCAACCAAATCCTCATTTTTGGGAATATAGCCTTGAAGCATAAAGCCTTCGCTACGTAAGGTGCTTTTTTGACTTTGCACCCATTTAAGTAAACTGCCAAACCAATGAACTGTGTAGCCAGAAGCCTTGATCACAGGACGCAGCATGGTTAGCCAACTAGTAGCCCACACATTACCGACTAAAGCCCCAACTTTTTCCTGATAGAGATTATCTTTGGGGATACGAACTTCGGTTTGCATCAGATCAGTTTCAACTAGAGGCGGTAGCACCCAAAAGGGCAAATGGTATTTATCTTCGTAGGCGGTTCTAAGTTCTGGGGAGATTGCTAGCCGGAGGGAGGATTTAGTCAGGGCTTCTTGCATCAAATCATCAGAGATGCCCTGGTTAAATAAATTGTTGTCATCCATCAGATAAATACATAAAGGCGCTTCAAAGAGGTCTCTGAGGACAATGGCTGTCACCAAATCATCTGCGTGGTATGGAATACAGAGAATCCGCTTGACTGTGGCACCTTGGAGAGCTCGAATAACATTTGAGAAGTTCCGCGCACGCGTTAGGGGTTCATTGGCTAAAAGAATACTCGCTTCACCAAAGCTATGCCGCCCACCATAATCATTGTGCGAACGAATTGAGATTATGTTTTTATGCTCAGGGAAGATTTTGTTGACAAAAATTCCAGTTCCATGCAGCTCATTAACTTCATTAGTTGTAATAATGACATCCGTATCGACCATGAAATGTTTTTTGTCACGAGTCAAAATATAGAGCTTATTTTTGATCTTCTTAAGGGTTGCAGCTAGCCCACGCTTTAGTGTTTTGAGAGGAAGAAGTAGGTTAGAGAACATGGTTACCCTTCCTTTTGGCAGTTGTGACTCGGCTTAGTCGCTGTGTTGGTGGTGATAAAGATATCAGGGTAGCCAGTCGGTTTCTTCGCATTCCAAAAAAGCATAGATGCCAGTGTCAAATACAGGTGAGGATACCTAATGCGCGTAGTTTTGTCTAGGGGTAAAGGAGTATCGTCAGTTGAATTCTGATGTTATGAGCAGATTTTTTCTTAAGAAATTGGGCATGGTAGGCATTAAGTGTAGATGACAATTTTGTGCCGTTTTGGTTCATAGTACCTGAATAAGGTAAAAATGTCAGCATTAAAACTAAATACAACTAGATTTTATTAGGCTTGGAAAACCAAGCCAGAATGGTCATGTGAAAAGCTTCAATAGCAAATTCCGGGGGTAGTGAAGCCTACTTAAAACTAATTGGTTTACTAACTTAACAAATGGATAATTGAGTACTAACGGCAAGATTATAGCCAAAATCACTCCCATGGTTCTTTGAGGTAGTTTTGTCCAGAAGAATTTGCCCAATGTGCAGTCACTATATTAAATTCACCCTAGCACCGTACATTAAATAAACTAAATCATTGACGCGTCCCCTGCACTGTCCTGATTTAAGAGCATAAAATTTTTGTCTATGCTCATTCTAGCAACAGCCATAATCTTCCTGATTATCTTTACCGGATTCATTAACATCAATAATTTACGCACTACTTAAACCCGACAACTCGCTTATAACCTCCTGGCGCTTGCCTTGAGCAACTTCATGATGCCTATAAATCTTTTTTTTCTTATGATGTTGATGCTAGCTAACGCTCAACCAAGGTAGAGGCACTGATGAGTTCCGCATACTGCTCTTGCCATAACTGCACCATCTAGGATTGCCATATAACTTGGTAAATGAGCTCAATTCTTTATTGACATAACCAGTATTGTTTATTATTGCCAATACTGGTGCTAATATGTGTATTGATGTGTTTGGGAGCTACAGAATGACGAAAGATTATCATCAGCTTATATTTGAAGATTTTCTTAAGTATGTTCCCTCTTTTTTGGACAAAAAATTTTTATTTAATAAGAAAGTTCTAGTAGTGGGATGTGGTGATGGTGGAGACTGTAGCTACTTTATTAATCAAGGTGCTCGCAAAGTTCACGGCTTGGATATCAGTGAACAAATCGGAGTTAATTTTAAGCACCCCCGTGTGCAATACTTCCAAGATTCCGCAGAAGCGATGGGCTTTGAAGACAATACATATGATTATGTATACTCATTAGCTTCGATGGAACATATCCACAATATTGATAAGGCTTTCAATGAAATGGTTCGAGTCGCTCGTGTCAAAGGTCTAGTTTATTGTTTTGCAGCGCCCCTCTGGAATTCTCGTGAGGGACATCATAAGTTTGACCTATTCAAAGAATTCCCCTGGATTCACTTGAGACTTTCTCAAGAGCAAATACTTGAATACTGCTATGAGAATGACATTAAAAGTCAAAGTTTGGATATAGATATAGGATGTGAGGTGGAGTTTATGTTCTCTGAATATATGAATTGTTTACCTTCTCATCGTTATGTAGACGTATGTAATCAACTGAAAGTCTCAAAAATCATTCAAAATACATTATGGCAAGAATCTGATGAGTATTTAACTATAGACATAGCACATGAGCTATCGAATTTAGGATACAGCCCGCATGAATTATTAACAGTTAGCCACACATTTGTTGCAGAAAAATAATAACATTAACTGGTTTGACAAGAAAGGAGCTGTGTATCTTAAAAATTAAGGATTAGGAAAGAAATAGCCTCTTACCATATTCTTAAAGCCCGCTGGATATCCCTTAGAAATGATACTTTGCTTGTTAAAAGTAGTTGAGATTTAAATGTAGCAAGGATTATAGGGATAAGCATAAAAGTTAGGACAGACATTGCAGAATACATTTCATGGCACCATCTAAACAATGGCTCTTTTTAGTATGCTGGAGAGCTTAATGTGGCGGAATTGAAGTAGATGAAGCCAAACATTTTAAGCATCTGGAAGAGAAAAATAGTAAGTTACGGCGTTTAGTCATAGAACCAGCTCCTAGTATTCTATTTCTTAAGGATGTACTGGCAAAGAAGCCTTGAGTTCTCGATGAGCAATTCAAACAAGCGCATAGCTAAGTTAAGCGCGGAGATTGTTGTTTGCTTTAGCTAAACCGCTTTAACTGAACTACATTGCAGATATAGATCAACTGTACTTCCATGAGTCGGGTATGTCAAGAAGATTGTGTCAGTGTAGAAATCTCACATTGGTAACCTCCCTTCAAACTCAATGGCAAACCGATTCAAGGCTCCTTTCCAATCTCGGATAGGCATCGTCCATTTCTTCGATAGGTTCTGAATCGCCAAG
>JBBRQP010000023.1:0-37074 GCA_038226175.1 Gloeobacterales cyanobacterium | reverse complement strand
GGCAATTATTCGTTGTGAGCCTTCTTTATTGAAGTAGGCAGCTAAAATCCGTTGGCGCAGATCCACTGAATATGGTTTTCCCATCACCCTCTCCATTTAGTCCAATTAATATAGCTCTTTCACTTGAAAATTGCTGTAAATTGTCCAGATGCGTGACACTTCTTCAGAGGGAATCTGCCGTATCTGAGTCAAGGGGCGATAACCATCGTGATCTTGGTAGGTAATACCCGCCCATGCCCAGGGAACTTGGAACGTGAAACTGGTACAGCGAGCCCGAAAGACGACGACCTGTATCTATGACCTGCGGTCACGCAAGCCTATCGGACGTAAAGCTCAAAGTACGATTCTCTTGATACTGAAGCCCGCGCTTGATGCGTAGGCCTAAGCGTCGGGAGGGTTTCACGACAGGGGTAAAATGTCCTTAGACTTTTAGCTTTTGCGTGTGATCGCGACCACTGCCGGACGCGGTGCCATACCAAGTTTATTGACATGAGGCCAATTACTGCCCCGCCGATTACCCCGGCTATCTTGAGGAGTTGTTTCTGTCCGAATACCCATGCGTTCACCGGGATGTTGGACGGATAGAAATAAAGTTGTTTCATCCGCCGTAAATGTGGGCCCGGTTAATTCACATTCGCCCGGCCCACTAGCAAAACGCTGAGCCTTACCCACCTCACTGAGCGCCGCATTAGTCGGCAAAATATAAAGGGCGTTATTACCAAATTGACCTTGGGGCGCGGCATCGTTGAGGTCATTGGTTGAGACATCGGTGCAGAGCCAGAGATTGCCATAATGGTCAAATACCAGATTATCGGGCATCGCAAACCCTAGCTGATCCGGGCGCGCTACAAAACGTCCCCAGCGGAAACTGAGACCTCTACCCTCTTCGAGCTTCCAGACTTGCCCCCAGACAAATTGTTTGGCCTGTTTTTGCTGAAGAGCCGGGGGCAATTCATCAAACAAATGCCCCGCATCATTGAGGCGCGCTGGGTCAATCAGGTTAACATCGGCTGCACTATAGGACGTAAAACTGATATAAACCTGTCGGGTTAGTGGGTGAATTTCTAGATCTTCCGGTCGGCCTGAGGGTGTCGCGCCTAGGGCATGAGCAGCACGATTAGCATCAACTAGCGCTGCACCGAGACTGGCGTACAGATCACCTAAGGTTTTGACGGATTTTCCATCAGCCCGTTGATAGAGTCCACCCTCTTGCCAAACCAAGTTATCGGGCAAATCTACGCTTTGACTCGGGGTATTGGGCTTGAGCACAGTTGCTAAGGTAAAGGGAAGCCAATGACCTTGGCCAGTCATCACCAGTCCTGTTTCAGGATCAGGTTTGCCTTGAGGGTCAAACTGGGCAACATAAAGTGTCCCGGAGCTAAATAGACGCGACTTCTGATCCCGGCTTAGGTTTGAGCGATATTTGCCCCGGCTCACATAACGCCAAACATGACCCCCTTGACGGTCATCCCCCATGTAGGCCATGAGTGGCTTACCTTCCTCGAGTTTGAGCGCGATATTTTCATGACGAAATCTGCCGAGAGCCGTGTGTTTGACCGGGATCGATTTGGGGTCGCTCGGATCAACTTCAACCACCCAGCCATAGTGTTCACCCGGTAATTGGAAGAGACCACCGCTACCGACTTTGCCCGTTAATTTACCCGCTTCATTCACAAAGGCTGCATTTTCTGGGACACCAAACTGGAAATTTTCTTCACAACTGAGCACAGTTCCCCACGGCGTGACCCCACCGGAACAATTGGCAAACGTACCTACGGGTGGCGTCGCAAAAAGTTTTGCCGCCGGGCCACTGGCCTGCATCGGGCTATGGACATCAAGGCGTCGGTTATAGGGAGAATTTTGGACGAGCTGCCATTGCTTACCTGAGCGTTTGAGATGAACTACCGAGCCACCAAGGTCTTTTTTGTATAGTTCAATTTGGTCAGTTTTAGTGGTAGGCCAAGGCTGGGCAAAAACTATAGGATAGGTCGCTTTGTAGAGTTCTTCACTAATGTATTCGTGATTAACCCAGAGTAGCCCTTCATCAGGCGAGCCGAGTTCAATAAAAGCCGTGTAATCATTATTAAAGCCAAAACGTTGCCCATCAGCAGTCAGCGGGTCACCCCATTGCACAACGACTTGATAGCTAAATTCTTCAGGCAATATCAGGTCATCGAGGCTATTGGCAGCCACAGGTTTCTCAAAAGGCAAACCCGGACGCGTCAAGCGCGAACGTGATTTAGGAGAGGTTTTGGCTACGCTAGGTTGGCTTAATATGCTTAAGCCTAGTCCCATAAATTCTAAAAATTTGCGCCGTTGCCAGACAGAAGTATCCATAAATAGCCCTAACTTCTAGTACAGCGTACTTCAGAAATTAGGGCTATTGCCAACGATCAAACAGTTTCTGCAGCAACTACTGGAGCCGCAGTGCCTTTATTTACAGGAATCACCATCAGACGTTTGAGGTTAGATTGGTCAGGCCGCCATTCGATGTTAATCACAGCATAAGTTGTGGCGCCGGAGGTAAAGGTATCTCCCACATTCAAAACTGTAGTGCGCCGCAGTGTACCCAACAGACGTTGGTGCGTATCCATCACCAGATATTCCATGACAACCTCGTACAAAAAGAAGACAAATTTGTTATTATGCCTGCGTGGTCAGAAGGGGTTTAGACATCTGGACACTGCAGCCAGTAAACCGCGCATCACGATCCACGGACATAACGACCCAGGGGGAAAATGATTTCCTTTCTTTATCCTATCCCAAGCTTTAGTTTCTCTGCCCAGCTACAGAATCTATGCAGATGAGGGGCAAGTCCGTGAAGTTTTTGTAAAAACAACAGGTTTTATGGGCTATTTTTACCTAGAAAAGGATAACAACATACTTGATGTACCAAGAAGTTAACGTATTGACCTTTAAGTATAGTTTTATCGCTCTAGTCATCACTTGCTTTCTCTTGGCTATCGCACGCCACGAGTTTTAAGTGTTTCTGGTCGACTTATGCGGTTTCACCAATGAGTGTTTTTTTGAATTCATCAGGACGAGACCAAAATTTAATTGTGGATACGTCTCTAACTAATGCAAAATCTTCTTCAGACCAAACATCTTGCGTGTCATCAAATAGCGAAATAAATTGTAATGCTTGTGAGCCGACTTTATAGTGACTGAGATCAGCCCAGGATGCGAAAGCGCGATCACTAAGGCTACGAGCACTAGAGCGGTTCCCTGTACTTAAAACTTTAATCAGAGAACTCTTTCTAGAGAGTCTTGTATGAAAATCTATAGACCGTTTACGCCCAGAACGTCCAATTAAGTCTTCGCCTCGATCATAGGGAATTTTGCTATCTTTCAAGAACTCTTCGACTTCATCGGTCACTGACTCAAAGCTGCGGCTTCTCAATATAAACCAGAGATCAGCCGTGCGCAGGGCAGCTTGCGCTAACCGGGTGACTGCTTGGGCTAAATTTACGGAGTCTTGAACCCGCAAGGTAAGCATTCCCCGGTATAGCTCAACACCGTGATTTAGACAAATATCCTCAATTAAGCGGTTTTGCTTTTGAGAGCGGCGTAAAGTAGCGGTCTGCATCCGCAACCACCGCAGGCTTTCTCCTAGATCGGTAAGAGTTGCTACATCCTCTTGCGGTTTAAGAAATAAGTCTATGACATCCCCATCGGGATAAAGATATGGAGTACGAATACGGACAAACTCATTTACTTCGACGCACGTGTAAAGTGCGCCAATGGTACGGTTGATTTCTTCACAGGCGGAGATCACAGGAATATATCCATCTGTAGTGGAGGTGGTTGGTACATGGTGTTACTGTGAATTATTTTAGCTTCAGTGCAGAACTGCTGTCATACCGCCACAGGGTTAGGTGCGGCAGCTGTGATGTCCCCTGGCACATAAGCCCGTTTATCTCTAACTTGCTCATCCCATCGGTGCTTATGAATCTCTCCGGTGTAGTCACCTTCTGGATTGTGGTGATCTTGACCCATATCCAATGCGTAAATACGCCCATGGGCTTTATGAATGAGCGCATAAGTTAGTTTTTGGGCTAATGGATTATAGCTACCGTGAATAAATAGGGTGTGCTCAGCATCGGATAGTATATCGGCTCGAAATTCTAATGATGGCGAATGGTCTTCGTCCTCTAACCAATGGATATCTTGCTCTATATGTTTAGTTTGGTCATCAATAAGAATCTCGAACTCATCTTGAGTCATACAACCTCTTGAAAATTGTGCCAACTGATAGCCTACCAGAAAGTAGCCTTGGCAAAAGGCTATTACTGAGATCACCTAAAACCTTGACAGATAGACTCCTTCGACTTATCGCTTGCCTTAGTTCTAACATTGAGGACAAGTTACATCTTTAGATCAATGCAACTTAGCCGCTGTATTTAGGGCAACTTCAGGCTCAGCAAAACAACAAGTTGCTTCAAAAAAAGATCGGGGCAAGGAAGATTGTCTGTTCACACTCCTATTATCCCAAAATCATCTTTGTAGGTTAAGTATATTTTTACCCAAAAAATCATAAATGACGCTCCGGCTGATTTAGGCGGGAGCGTCCTTAGTGTTGGGACAAATTTTAGTAAGCCAAGCCCATACTGCGGGTAGTTTCGGCACCCAAGTAGACACGGATACTCAAAAAGTCAGTTGGGCAAGCGGTTTCGCAACGTTTGCAGCCCACACAGTCTTCGGTACGGGGCGAGGAGGCAATCGAACCTGCCCGGTTACTGTCCCAGGGAACCATCTCTAGTACATCCAGGGGGCAGGCGCGCACGCATTGGGTACACCCGATGCAATTATCGTAAATTTTGACTGCATGACTCATGGGAGCAACTCCTAATATAAGCACCGCAAGTTCTCTAGATACTTGCTCCTCTGTAATGTATCTGGCTGGGTAACCCAATTAAAGGCTTCTTAATACTTCTTATTACATACTTGTAGAAGCGCTATTTAAGGGCCGTCATGACTACTACGCATCCTCGCACTGTGCAGACTTGGATTTGGCGCGGCTACGCAATCAACTATACCGTGCAAGGCACAGGACAGCCTTTGGTACTCTTACATGGCTTTGGCGCCTCCGTCGGGCATTGGCGAAAAAATATCCCGGTTTTAGCCGAACATTATCAGGTCTATGCCCTCGATTGGTTGGGGTTTGGAGCCTCCGCCAAACCAGCTTTAGACTATAGTCTCGAACTTTGGGAAGCCCAACTCCTAGATTTTTTGGCTGAATTTGTAACCGAACCCGTTGTGCTTATCGGTAATTCGATTGGGGCTTTGATTGCTTTGATGGCGAGTGCCCATGCTCAACCAGGCAAAGTGCGTGGCACGGTGTTGCTCAACTGTGCCGGGGGCTTGACCCATCGTGCTGAAGAATTACCGGCCTTGATGCGCCCAGTGATGGCGGCGTTTCAGGCAGGCTTACGGCTGCCGGCCATTGGTGAATTTTTGTTTGACCGCGTACGCTCACCCAAAAATATCCGTCAAACCCTACAGCAGGTCTATGGCAACCGTGAAGCTGTGACCGATGAACTGGTGGATCTGCTCTATCAGCCTTCTGGGGATCCCGGTGCTGCTAAAGTTTTTATTAACGTGATTACGGCAGCAACGGGTACGCCACCCGAAGAGTTACTACCCCTAGTCAAAAACCCAGTACTCGTATTCTGGGGTGAAAATGACCCTTGGACGCCGATCAATCGGGGGCAAGCCTTTAATCAGTTTCATCCTGATTTGACCTTTATTGCCTTAGCCCAAACTGGTCACTGTCCCCATGATGAGCGTCCTGAGTTAGTACATGGGCATATGTTACCTTGGCTAGCTCAGCTTAGACGCTAAGTCATCGCGCCACCCAGGGGTATCAGATAGCAGCCATTGATGCGCCAAGAGCCATTGCGTTGTTTTTCCATCGGGTAAAATGCCCGTTGCAGGGTACCGTCGGGTGCCATCAATAAAACAATTTGGGTCACCACGCCACGTAACTCCGTCAGGTCTTCAAACATGACCGAGCGGGGACGATAAACCGCAGGGTAGGCAGCCTTGACCATGGTGATGAAGTTTTTAGCGGTTTCAAATTGTTGCTGAATACCAGGACTAGCGAGGGCAAAGGCTTGGCTGGCATTATCTTGTTGAAAGGCCGTCAATTGCTGTTGGATGATCTTATGGATCGCTTGACGTTCGGCTGGGGTCACAGTACCGGCAGTTACGGGTAATACCCAAAATCCTAACATCAGCCCTAGCCCTAAAATTTGTTGCCAAAAATAGCCCATAGCGCACCTAAGTACCACCTGCTGTCTCAACTTTAGCTGCTTTATCTTTAAAAAACAGTGTAGTTCACGTACAGAAGTTCTTTATGATAGGGCTGTTGCTTTAGATTGCCCATGAAAATCCTCGTGCTGACCTGGGAATTTCCGCCGCGTATTGTCGGAGGAATTGCTCGCCATGTGGCTGAACTTTATCCTGAAATCGTTGTTTTAGACCATGAAGTTCATTTGATTACAGTTGAGTTTGGACAAGCTCCGGCCTATGAAGTCGTCGATGGTGTCCATGTTTACCGCGTACCCCTAGCGCCGAGTGGTGACTTTTTTGATTGGGTCGTCAAGATGAATGACGCGATGGGTACGATGGGCGGCAAACTCATCCAAGAAGCCATAACCCAAGAGCTGCCGTTTGATCTGATTCATGCTCATGACTGGCTGGTAGGAGATGCCGCGATTGCCCTCAAGCATATTTTCAAAACTCCTCTAGTTGCCACAATTCACGCGACCGAATACGGACGTAATAACGGCATTCGTACCGAGGGTCAGTGGTACATTCAGGGTAAAGAAAATCTGCTGACCTATGAAGCTTGGCGGGTAATTGTATGTACCGAATTTATGCGCGGTGAAGTCGAACGGGCCTTTCAGTGTCCAAGTAACAAAGTCGATGTCATAGCCAATGGTATCCGCGCCGAAAAAAAACAATTTGCGGCTGGGTTTGACCGAGGAACTTTCCGCCGTCAGTTTGCCTTTGACCAAGAAAAAATTGTGTACTACGTCGGGCGTATGGCTTTTGAGAAGGGTGTCCAGATCCTGGTTCAAGCGATGCCGATTGTTTTGTGGGAATATCCAGCTACGAAGTTTGTGATCATTGGTGGGGGCAATACCCTAGGCTTACGCCAACAAATAGAGCTACTCGGCATTGCCAAACACGTTTATTTCACAGGATTTATGCAGGATGAAGACCTAGATAAATTCCAAACTGTGGCTGATTGTGCAGTTTTTCCTAGTCTCTATGAGCCTTTTGGGATTGTTGTACTAGAGAGTTTTGCAGCTAATGTCCCGGTTGTCGTCTCTAATGCTGGCGGTTTGCCTGAAGTTGTAACTAATACTAAAACTGGTGTTGTGACGCGAGCTGGCGATGCCTTCTCTCTAGCCTATGGCATCCTTGAAGTGATCCGTCATCCGGATTATGCCCAGTGGCTCAGGGATAACGGACGGCAAGAATTAGAAAAACGCTTTCGTTGGCCGATGCTCGCCCAAGAGACGATGGTGGTTTTTGAGCGGGTCGTAGCAGAGCGCAAATTATCAAGCTGGGCGTAAGTCAACCCATTACTTTTTCTTCTTCTTTTTGCCCGCCTGCAGCCCAGCTTCTACTTGAGCCATTTGCGCATCTTGTAAGGATTGTCCTGTCAAGATCAAAAACACATCATCTAAACTAGGACGCGACTGCGAGATCCCAAATACAGGAAATCCTTTTTCACCTAAGTAGGTCTCTAGCTTGAGTGCGACCCGTTCTTGAGCGTTAACCACCAGATTGAGGGTATTATTTTGGGTTTTGTTAATGACCACTTCTTGGACATAAGCGAGAGGCTCGAGCACCTGCACCACTTGCTCGGCTAACTCCAAAGGTGTAAATTCTTGTAAACGCAGCGTCACCCGGTCGCCACCGACTTGAGTTTTTAATTGTTCAGGGGTGCCTTCAGCAATGACGTTACCGCCATCAATAATGGCAACTCGGTCAGCTAAAGCATCAATTTCTTCAAGATAATGGCTAGTGATCAGCACAGCCACACCTTGTTTGCGCACCTCTCGTAAAAATGTCCAGACATTAAGACGACTATTGATATCTAGCCCCACAGTCGGCTCATCCAATAACAACACTTTTGGGTTGTGCAATAGTCCGCAGGCGATATCTAAGCGTTTTTTCATGCCCCCAGAGTAGATCCCAATCAGGTCATCAGCACGATCAGCAAGGTCTAAAATTTGTAAGGCACGGTTGATCCGCTCTTGGCTGTGACTACGTGGTAAATGATAGAGATCAGCATGAAGTTCGAGTAACTCGCGTCCGGTGAGCATCTTATCTTGAGCCACTTCTTGTGCGACATAGCCCAAATAGTTACGCACAAGCCGGGGATTTGTGGCGACAGACACGCCACAAACTTCTAACTCGCCGCTATCAGGGCGTTCTAGGGTTGCTAAGCAACGTAAGGTTGTTGTTTTACCTGCCCCATTAGGCCCGAGAAGACCATAGATTTGTCCAGCTTCCACGCTCAACGACACGTCTACAACAGCAGACTGGATGCCGTAACTTTTTTTGAGATGACGAATACTGACGGCGGGATTCATGGCGATACGCGGTATGTTCTACTCTTATAGTGCCTTATGCGCCATAGATTTGACCCGAAAAAACCTGATAGACTACCGATTAATGATCTGAGAATTCTGATGGCCATTTTTGAAATTTCTGAAGTTTTGCTCGAAGCCAAACAAGATAAGCAGCTGACCTATACCCAAATTGGTGAAGTGCTCGGTCATGACAAGGTTTGGATTGCCGCACTTTTTTATGGTCAAGCAAGAGCCACTGCAGCTGAGGCCGTACAACTCCTAGAGCTTTTAGATTTAGAAGAAGACTTAGCGATGTTTCTGACTGAGTTTCCGCTCAAAGGTTCACTAGATGAAACGGTGCCCACTGACCCTTTGCTCTACCGCTTTTTTGAGATCATGCAGGTCTACGGTATGTCCATGAAGGCCATTATTCAGGAAGAATTTGGCGATGGCATTATGAGTGCCATTGACTTTACACTAAAAATTGACAAAGTCGCAGACCCCCAAGGTGACCGGGTTGTGGTGACATATGATGGAAAATTTTTACCTTACAAAACCTGGTAATTTTTTGAAGATATCCACATCTTCTCAGCAATGTCTGGGTATCTTCAGATCAAAAATCTAATACTGTCAACACCAATCACAACAAATAACAACATCAAGTACAAAATCGAAAACCGAAACAAGGAACGGGCTTCTTCGAGGTCATCACTGTGTTGCATCAGGCGTACCATGCGTTGAATAAACACAATCCCGAGCACAGAAGCCCCAAATAAATAAACCCAACCCGTCACGCCCAGGGGAAATAATAAGAGCGTGGTCATCACCATGGCGATGGTATAAAAGAACATCTGGTTAACCGTTGTCTTATGTCCAGCAACCACGGGCAACATAGGGACTCCCGCCTTACGATAATCTTCACCAATCAGCATCGCTAAAGCCCAAAAATGCGGCGGTGTCCACAGAAAAATAATCAAAAATAGTACCAAAGCCGACACATCCAAACTACCTGTGACAGCTGCCCAACCTACCAACGGCGGAATGGCGCCTGCGGCTCCACCAATCACAATATTTTGTGGCGTCGAGCGCTTGAGCCAGTAGGAATAGACCACAACATAAAAAAGGATCCCTAGTTGGGCTAAAAATGCACTCAAATAATTGGCAAATAAACTCAAAATCACAAAAGAGCAGCCTGCCAGGAACACACCAAAAACAATGGCTTGCCAGGGCTGTAACCTTCCGGCTGCCAGAGGACGGTTTTGGGTACGAACCATGAGCTGGTCGATGTCACGGTCAATCACGCAATTAAAAGTATTGGCACTACAAGAAGCCAACGCTCCGCCTAAGATCGTCGTAATCAGCAATATTGGGTCAACTTTGCCCCGTCCAGCTAGCCACATTGCCCCAGCGGTCGTAATCAGAAGCAAGGTAATAATGCGTGGCTTCGTCAGTTGTATGTAATCACTAAGCGTCTGCTTCCATGTCCCATCTCCATAAAGTTTAGCCTCTTGCACAGTAACTCCTCAGGAAGAAATAGTTGGACGATGTTGAGCACGAAACGCCAAAGTTGCGGTGACAACTAAACTAGCAAATAAGCTCACGCCCATGACCAGATGGGCAATCGTAAGTAACGGTAAGCGTAGCTGCAAAATATAGGTAGCCAAGCCCAGACCCACTTGCAGGCAGACGATCACCAAAGCTGCCATCACAGCGTAGGTAACCGGTGAGTCCTTGTCTTCACTACGCCAGACGGTAATCACCAAAATCGATAGCGCCAATAAAGTCGGCGCCACACCCCATAGATGATTGTGCATAACTTGGCACAATGTAGCCTTGCCCAAGCATTGGCTTAAGGCCCATTGGCTGGCTACCAGCCCGCCTAAAATAATTTGTAAGTAACTGATCAAAGCAGCACCCACAGCCACCCAAGGTAAGTAAACTGGCACCAGCTGAGTACGACTTGCCACGGGTTGTAAGCAAAACCCTAAGCTCAGCACCAGACCCAAATAAAAGGTTGCCGTGCCCAAGTGTGAGGTCACGATATCAAAGCGCAACTGCTGCGTCACTGTCAAGGCGCCCAACACTCCTTGCACCATGACCACACCTAAAGCTGCTGTCACACCCCACGGCAACCAACGGGGTAGATTTTTGCGGCTCCACCAAGTGAGTAGTGTCAGACCGAGGGTAATCGCGCCAACGGTTGTGGCAATCACGCGATGAAACCACTCCCAAAATACCAAGCCATCCATCTGCTTGGGTAGAACGCTGCCATAGCATAAAGGCCAATCGGGGCAAGCTAAGCCCGCCTCCATGACCCGGGTCATACTGCCCACCGCCATCAAAAATAGAGTAGTAGAGCCCAACACAAATAGAGCATTTCTGACAAAATAAACCCCAATCAAACGCTCTCGCCAGTCTAGCCAGAGTTCACGGTCGGTAACGATTTTGAAGCGCGAGGTAGTTCCCGCCATCAACACACTCCATTAAGAAATGTAACACTTAGGTAAGTTGAGTAACATTTCAGTACCCATCTACACGCTAGCCTTATCTTTATCCTTATGGGTCAATACTTCAAAGTGTTTTTAGAAAACTTTTATGATCCCGTAGAAATTATGTTTTTTTTGCTTACAAATCTGTACAAGTTGTTATTATCTATACCCTTTATTGTGATGACTAATAACCACTCTAAAGAAATAGCAAAACCCGTTGACCTATCAGAAAGTAGAGGCTAGCGTGGGTAAGGCAGGGGAATGATGAATTAGCCGCATCAAGCGGTGGGAGACAAAGACATGAGCGGGAATAAACTTGCTCTGCGGGTTTTGAGCGTAATAGCAGGCTTGGTCATAGTTGCTTTAAGTTTTTGGGTTGGAACCTCAGCCAATAGTTGGTTGTTACCGCCTGAAGCTACGCAAGAAGCCGTCATGGTAGACAAACTATTCCGCGCTACGTTGGTGATTGCGACGGGGATTTTTCTGTTTGTACAAGCGACGATTTTATACTCTGTAGTTGCGTTTCGGCAACAACCCGGTGATACCAGCGACGGGCCACCCATTCATGGCAATGTCAATCTCGAAATTTTTTGGACAGCTGTTCCAGCAGCTTTGGTGCTATGGGTTTCGGTCTACAGCTATGATGTTTCAAATAAGACGGCAGCTGGTGGATCTGCGGGTTTGGGATGTTCTGTTGACTGTCCGATGATTGTCCAAAAAGTCAGCAACCCCACAGGCAAAGAACTCTATATCAATGTTTTAGCTCAGCAGTATGGTTGGACATTTACCTATCCCGGCTTGGGTGGTAGCGAAGTGGGTGAGATGCACATCCCTGCCGGTCAAGAAGTAGTTGTGAGTATGCAGGCCAAAGATGTCATTCATGGTTTTTGGGTTCCTGATTTTCGGCTTAAGCAAGACGTAATCCCAGGACGGGTCACACGTTTACGGTTTACCGGGACGAAAATCGGAGAATATGCTCTTGTTTGCTCAGAGCTTTGTGGCGGTTACCACGGGGTAATGCGTTCGCAGGTGATCATCGATAGCCCGAGCAAATTTAATCAATGGGTCAAAACTGAACTAACGCCCAAAACTGCTAGCTTGCCCGTCTCTGGCACAAAACTTGCCCTGAAATAAGGAGTACCCTCATGCAACTAACCCAAGACCAACTTCAACCAGAACCGCTCCAGGATTGGCGTCGCTATTTTAGCTTCTGTACGGATCACAAGGTCATCGGCATTCAGTATATGGTGACATCCTTTGTACTGTATCTGGCTGGGGGTTTCTTAGCCATGCTAATTCGGGCTGAGCTGCTTACCCCTGATGCCGATGTCTTGGTCACGCCAGATGGAGACCCGACGCCTTACAATGCCTCTTTTACGATTCACGCTACGATCATGATTTTTTTATGGCTAATTCCGATGTTGGCGGGGTTCGCTAATTTCTTGATTCCCCTGATGATCGGGGCAAGGGATATGGCCTTTCCGCGGATTAACGCCTTGGCTTTTTGGATGATTCCACCCGGTGCCACAATTTTGCTAGCTAGTTTTTTCTTTGACCCGCCCGGTGCTGGCTGGACTTCTTACCCGCCTTTGAGTCTACAAGGAGTGACCGATGCCAATGGGCTGGTGCATTTTCACACCGGACAACTGCTTTGGCAAATTAGCGTAATTTTATTAGGCACTTCTTCGATTCTCGGCGCGCTCAACTTTATTACCACAATCTGGGAGATGCGCGTTCCGAGTATGGGCATTTGGCAAATGCCTTTATTTTGTTGGGCGATGCTGGCAACTTCGATTATTACCTTGATTGCAACGCCAGTTTTGACGGGTGCGCTAGTGCTACTCACTTTTGATTTGGTCGCGGGAACCAGTTTCTTCCGTCCCGAGTCCGGGGGTAATCCTGTGCTTTACCAGCATATGTTCTGGTTTTATTCGCACCCGGCAGTGTACATCATGGTCTTGCCCGGTTTTGGCATGATCTCAGAAATTATTCCAGTCTTCTCACGCAAACCGATTTTTGGTTATAAGGCGATTGCAATTTCGAGTATGGCCATTGCGGTGTTAGGTTTCATCGTTTGGGCGCACCATATGTTCACTAGTGGTACGCCCCAGTGGTTACGGATGTTTTTTATGATTACATCCATGATTATTGCTGTACCCACGGGGATTAAGGTGTTCAGTTGGCTAGGTACTATGTGGGGCGGTAAACTGCGCTTCACCTCTGCGATGGTCTTTGCGATTGGCTTTCTTTCGATGTTTGTGATTGGTGGGCTCAGTGGGGTTATGTTGGCCTCAGTTCCCATTGATATCCATGTTCACAATACCTATTTCGTCGTAGCGCACTTACATTACGTCCTGTTTGGCGGCAGCGTCTTTGCGGTTTATGCGGGGATCTATTATTGGTTCCCCAAGATCACAGGACGGATGCTCAACGAAACCTGGGGTCATATTCACTTCTGGCTGACCTTGGTTGGGTTTAATCTCTGTTTCTTGCCGATGCACAAACTCGGTTTGATGGGGATGCCGCGTCGCGTAGCGTCCTACGACCCCATTTTTACCTATCTGAATACGGTAGTTAGTGTAGGTGGTTTCTTGTTGGGTATCTCTACGCTGCCCTTCTTAGCTAATGCGATTTATAGCTGGATCAAAGGCCCCAAGGCTCCGGCTAATCCCTGGGAAGCCTTGACCTTTGAATGGACTGTTTCCTCCCCGCCGCCGGTGGAGAACTTTACAAAGTTGCCTGTTTTGACCGTTGGCCCCTATGATTATGGTCATGAAGGCCGCTCCCCTGATGAAATCATCCGTCATTAAGCCGTGAGAAACCCTATGCAAGCGAACGAATCGGAACTAAAAACCATGGTGGCAGCAGCGGGTGAGGCCGAAGCTACTTTAGTCCATGAAGACCATGCCGCAGCCCATGAACATCCGGATCATCGGCTCTTTGGCTTCCTACTTTTTTTGGTCTCAGAAGGAATGCTCTTTGTCGGTCTCTTCGCCGCTTACTTGGCCTATCGCTCAGTTGCACCCCAGTGGCCACCCAAAGGCATGCCCGAGCTTGAAATCTTATTACCAGCGGTGAATACAATTATTTTGCTCTCCAGCAGCTTTGTGATTCATCAGGCAGAAACGGCGGTCAAAAAAGGTGATCTCGCCAATGTCCGTAAATGGTTTGGCTTTACAGTTGTTATGGGCGCGATGTTTTTGGCGGGCCAATTATACGAATATGCTCACCTCCAATTCAAATTGCAATCAGGTTTATTTGGTGGAACCTTCTTTGTCTTGACCGGGTTTCACGGGATGCATGTCCTGATTGGGTTGGTTTTGATGATGACAGTCATCGCACGTTCGCTCAAACCAGGTCATTACACAGCTGAGAAGCATTTTGGCGTCGAGGCGGCTTCTCTCTACTGGCACTTTGTAGACGTGGTCTGGATTGTGTTATTCCTGCTTCTCTATGTTGCCAAGTGAACCATTAACCGCTGATGCTAACGCGCGTTCGGTGCTGGCGTGGTTGTGGTTGACATTCACCGTTGCTTTAGGATGCGCCTGGGTTTTTTTGCAATGTTTGCCTTTTCTTAACCCTGGCGACCATCTCTGGCAGCAAGAAGTGACCCAATACCAGGGCAACTTATCACTGCTCTGTTTGGGGATGATCCTGATTACCAGCCCCCTCAATAAATTTTTACCAGCACTTGTGCGTGACCGGCGTTGGCTAGGTTTGCTAGCCTTTGGATTTGCGGTAGCCCATGCTCTGAGTGGGTTTACCCACACCCTTGGGGGCGACTGGCAGGGCTGGGAATTCCTAGGTTCTTATGATCAATTTGCCCTATTACTGGGCGTAATTAGCCTATTGTTTTTGAGTATTCTGGCTATAAGCAGTAATGAAAGTTCGGTACAGTGGCTCGGTACGCACTGGAAGGTCATGCACCGCTGGTTATTTTATCCAGCGGTACTACTTGGCGTTTTACATACGCTGGGGCTAGGGGTGCATTATCGCTGGGATACCCTGTCTGGGCAGATTTGGATTGGGGTACTCATGCTGGCGTGTGCAGGGGTAGTATGGTTGCGGTGGCAATCGCGGCCTTAAGCGGACAAGAGGCGCTATGGATTGGATCATTGTTGGTTTGGGGAATCCGGGGGCGCAGTATGACCAAACCCGCCATAATATTGGTTTTGCGGTGATTGACCAACTGGCTCGGCAGTGGCAGATGACCCTACATGAAGAACGCCGCTACAAAGGTAACTGGGCAGTAGGTACACCTCTAGGTAATCAAAAAATTCATTTGCTCAAACCAACTACTTTTATGAATCTCTCGGGACAGGCTGTCCGCCCGCTGATGACTTGGCATAAATTACTCCCGACTCAGGTATTGATCATTTACGATGAAATGGCTCTGCCTGTTGGACGTTTGCGCTTGCGTAAAGAAGGTTCTGCGGGCGGACATAATGGCATGAAGTCTTTGATTGAACAGCTAGGCACCCCCAATTTTCCGCGTCTGCGTCTAGGCATTGGTCAGCCCCCGCCCGGTCAAGAAACCGTGAGTTATGTGTTAGGGCGATTTACACCTACCGAACAAAAAACTATAGTGGATGTTGTTACGGCAGCGGTAGCGGCGGTCGAACTGATGATCAAGCAGGATCTAGATACGGCAATGAATACTTACAATAGTTGGCAGGCGTGAAGATCATTTATCCCGCGACCGCCATCACCCAAGAAGTAGCGCGTCTAGGCCAGGAGATTAATCGTGATTATGCCGAAATCACCGAACCCTTGCTCTTGGTGGTTGTTCTCCAAGGGGCGATGATCTTTGCTGCTGACTTGATGCGTACCTTAACGATTCCTTGCACCCTAGCCTGTGTTCGAGCTAGTAGCTATCGTCAGAGTACGTCAGCTGGGGAGCTGGTTCTTGATTTGGGTGACCCAGCTGATCACGGTGATATTTTAATCATTGAAGATATCGTGGATACCGGACAGACGGCTCAAGCGTTATTAAACCACTTTCGGACAGAGGCGCGTTCTGTTCATTTATGCACATTACTCGACAAACCAAAGCGGCGTAAGGTCGAAGTTTTGATTACTTATTGTGGTTTTGTCCTAGCAGGCGACCCGTTTGTAATTGGCTACGGCCTCGACTACCATGAACGCTACCGCGAGTTGCCCTATATTGCCGACTTCACGCCTCCGGCTTCTTAATCTGCTGTAACAGAGTCATCAAGCGATCACCGCGTTCTAGGGAGATATCTTGTTCAAAGATAATCTCTGGTGTATGGCGTAGGCGAATCCGCTTAGCGATTTCGCCGCGCACATAGCCCGCAGCCGATGCCAAGCCTGCCATAACCGAGGCTTGGACTTGGGGATCGCCGTAGATACTGACGTAGACCTTAGCCTGATAAAGGTCTCTGGCCACTTCGACACCGGTGACACTGACCATACCTGTCTTGACACGAGCATCTTTGAGCCCGCGTAAGAGTAGGTCACTAATTTCTTGGCGAATTAACTCGCCAATACGTTCTGTGCGGAAAGATTTCATTGCGGTCTCGAAGAGGGGAACAGAAACAGCCTACTTCTGATCAATAAACGTTACAGAACGAAATTGTTCAGCTTCATGCTCAATACGGTCTGCGATCCGCTCACAAACAGCGTTGCACAACCGAAACACCGTCTCATCAGCGATGGCGTAAATGGCACTGGTGCCTTCTGGACGCCGGGTCACTAAGGCGGCATTAAGCATAACTTTGAGGTGTTTAGAAACATTGGCCTGAGAGGTCGCGGTGGCCTCTACAAGTTCGCCGACACTACGTTCACGTTCACGCAACAGATGAAGCAGTCGTAAACGCGTTGGTTCCGAGAGAACCTTAAAATAATCGGCAACACGGTCAAGGACTTGGTCAGGAAGCGGGTGTATTCTTTTATCCATGGGATCGCGCAGAGCATTATGTAATGATCTTAGCTCAAATCAAAGGGCAATTCTATAGATCTGCACAGTTATACACTCTATTCCTGCAAATTTACCTAGCGAAATGACAAAAAATCGTGTGCTACCTAAGCCATCAAATGTAAACCTATATAAAGTTGAGGGGTTAGTAATTACTTCAAGACCTTCTTTGCAATTAATAATCTTGCTATTTTTGCTTGATTAAAGTCTATTTTATCTCTAGATTCAAAAATATTTTGTTATCTCTTGAGTCTTGTTATTAACTTAAGGTTAAATATAGATAAGTCAACTTTTACCTGTGAGATAAACCATGACTCAAGAACAAGCTGCACCGTTACAAGGTGAAACATTGAAAGAAAAATTTCAAGAACTAAGCGCCCAAGGTCACACTCTCAAAGAGATTGCTATCGCCTGCGGTTATATCCGTGGCGGTCGTGGCGGTAAGACGGGTAATATTGTCGCTTTACAAACGGCACTACTTCATACCATTCAGCCCAAAACTTTTAGTACGCGTACGCTCAAAACTTCTCGTAAACCCCGAGGCGGTCGTGTTGCTAACTATCGTATCCAAGTTCAACAAAATGGTAATTTATTAATTGGTGGAGCCTATACCCGACGCATGGGTTTTGAACCAGGGGCTGAATTTGAAATTCAATTAGGGCGTAAACATATTAAGTTGATTCACGTCGGAGCACAGAGCGAAGACTAGTCCGTGGGCTACACTACGAATACAACTCAGATGTTTTCTAGCCCATGCCTGAATTACCTCGCACCTTTGAGGACTCCCTCGGCCAGATGGCAACCGCTATCAGTGCCGCTATACTGCGGGGTAAGTTACGGGGGCAAGTGGAGTTTCGCACCCCCGGTCTCAATCTTTTACTAGCTTTACCGCCTTTGGTGAGTAGTCTTGTGCCACCAGTTTTGGTATTGTTCCCGGATGCTGGTGCAGCAGCTTTAGCACTCAAGCAACTAGGTGCCATCCCCGATGCAACCTTTAGTGGTGTGGGTCAGGCTCGCGCTGAGGGATTCAATAGTTTCATTTTAATTAATATCAGTGCTGTCGAGATTCAACGGGTAGAACAGCTGGCAAGTCAAGTTACCGACTGTCCTTTTGTATTGGTCAACCCGCAATTAAGTGCCGGGGTCGTGGGTATTGGTTTGGCAGGACGACAATTACGCACGCGGTTTTTAAGCACCTTTGAGACGCTATATCATCTGGAGCCCTTAGATGATAATGGTGCTCTACGTCGGGCTTATCCTAGTAATTGGGAAATTTGGCAAGAACGCGAGGGCATCTACCAATTGGTGACCGAACGTGGACAACGCCCGACTCCCGAAGAACTTAATAATAGTCTGACCCAAAAAAAACCGGGCTTTATGGCGGAAGCAGGCAAATTTTGGCGGGCATTAGGTCGATGATTGCATCATGTTGATAGAGCATAAGCCAAGATGATGGCTGAAATTATTTATTTGTGTCATCCCTCACGGGAACGTCCTGAGCAAGCAGCACGCGTTTATCAACTCTGGCAAGTGCGCGCAGATAAGCCCGAGCGCTTACTAGAAATTTTGAGTTTGGATGACGATGATCCGGCTCTGGCATCCTATCATCGACCCGAATTAACCCTATGTCATGCCAATCGCGGCATGGTAAGTGCGACCAATCATTGCTTAGCGGCTTGCAAGGATGATGGTTTGCTCGTCACGCTCTACGATGATTTTGAGCCGCCCGAGCATTGGGATACGTTGTTGTGGGAGATCCACCAACATAACGCGCCGTGCTGTATTTTTGTGAGCTGTGATAGTTTACAGGTATTTGAATTTCCTACACCGACAGGCACCGCCCACCAAATCCCGATGCAGACCATTCAAATTGGCAGTGTTGAAGTTTTTCGGGCGTGGGGCTATATTCTTTATCCTGATTATTTTTCGATGTTTTCAGATAATGATTACACGCTCAAAGCCCTGAGCCAGGCCAGAGTCATCAATGCTCTACAGTTTCATTTTCGCCATCATCATCCTCTATTGACGGGACGTAAGGAGGATTGGGATGTGACCTATCAACGCTCCAATGCCCAAATCCACTATCAAGCTGGCGAGACCATATTTCGGCAGCGGCTGGCTACTCGGTTTCAGGACTAGGCTTACAAATTATGATTTCTGCGCAAATAATAATAGCGTTGGAAACGTCACCACATCCCCTTCAACCGTGGTCACAAGCTCCTGAAATGAACAAAACCAAAGCCGCTCTTCACTACTGATCTCACTTAATAGACTAGTTAAGGTTTCTTCATCGTAAGCACGATAGGGCTTAGGGCCATGGCTAAGTGGTATCCCGCTATGAGTCGCCACAATCAACCAGCCGCCGGGTTTTAGAACCCGCGCTGCTTCTTGAAGAACAGTGTGAGCTTGGGGTAAATATTCAAGCACATGACTAAGGACAATACACTCCCAGGTTGCATCAGCGAGCGGTAAAGGTACTTGCAAATCAGCCTGAAGACTTGGTAATTGCCAAAGATGTAATTTGGCTAAAGCTTGAGAACTGTTATCTACTCCTAGATAAGCCGGGATCACATCCACTAAATATTGCCCCAAAACACCCATACCACACCCTAAATCAAGCACAGACAGATTGCGGTCTAGTAAAAAAGCCGTCACCCGGTCAAAACAGCCCTGCATCACCGGCGGCTCAAGCTCTTGGGCATAATAAAAATCCCAACGTTGGTAAATCTGTGCTAACGCCATCTGACTATCATCACGTACTCTTGACCAGAGTTCTGGGTGTTTGGCAGCTAGTACTAAGGCTTGCTTAAAGGCTTTTTGCGCGAGGACTAGACGCTGTCTTTGGGCATAAATACATCCGAGCCGAAACTGATGGTCAGGGTGTTCTAGGTCGAGTGTGGCGGCTTTTTCTAGGCAGTGTTGCGCTTGTTGACTCGCCCCCTGGTGTTGATAAATACGTCCTAATACGGACCATGGTTCAGCCTGTTTGGGCGCTAGGCTGCAGGCTTGTTGCAGCAAAAGCTCAGCTCCCACGGCGTCGTGCTCATCTAACCAAGCTAGCCAGCCCAAAAACATCGACCAGTGATAACGACCAGGGTCAATTGCAATGCCTTGGGCGCAAAGTAAGCGTATCTGCTCAAAATCCTGTTGATGTAGGGCAATTTCAATCAGAGCGATGAGACTTTCTAGAGTTTGTTGCGCAGGAAGCGGTAAACTCAAGGCCAAATCAAGTTCGTGTCTAGCTTGCTCAAAATAACCGAGACTGAGCTGAGCTTTACCACAAATATAATGGGCTTCAAAAAGAATATAAGGATGGTAGATAGCAAGATTTTGATGAAATCCTTGTAGTGCCTGTCGGGCTTGGGCGAGTGCTTGAGGTTGGTCGTTAGCCGCCGCTGCCAGTAAGCCCGCGACCTTAAGCCGCAGATAATGATCTTCGGGGTGATCCATCAAGTAACGGGTCATGATCCGCAAGCCGCGCTCTAGCTTTTGTCGCTGCCGAAAGCGTTCAGGCTCGTAGCCTTGATGACGAATCCGTAGTAGGGGCTCGTAGCCGATGGCACCATTAACAGGAAAAATCACTTGTTCGTGATAGGGCCGTGTGTAATGTACCCCAGCTAAATTACGAAATAACCTCAGAACTGGCCCATAGCTGACCCCGCCATCGTGACTAGATTCACAGATCACCTCATAGGCAATAGGCTCCTTGCTGCGTAAAACCTCAGGTAACTGCTGCCGAAATTCATCCGTCACGACTTCATCGGCATCAAGGATCAAAATCCATTCTCCAGTCGCCTGCTGCAAGCTAGCATTACGTGCCTGCGCAAAGTCTTCGATCCAGGTAAAAAATGAAACCTGCGCTCCGGCGGCCTGGGCAATGGCGATGGTAGTATCTTGTGAGCCCGTATCGACAATAATAATTTCATCCACTAAACCACGTACACTCGCCAGACATTTGGGCAAGAGTTCTTCTTCATCGCGGACAATCATACAGAGACTAAGACTGCCTTGAGGGGCAATTTTTGCAGACCAACCCTGACAACCCATGTGCATGGTTGTGATTTACAGCGTACCCAGCAACCTTAACAAAAATTGACGCACTTCTCCTACTACAGCCGTGCTGATGCCATGACCAATCGGAAATTCTTGGTAAACCACAGGCAAGCCTACTTTTTGGAGGGCGGCTTGAGTTGCCCTTCCGGCTTGGATAGGAATGACATTGTCTTTGGTGCCATGGGCAATAAATATCGGTAAGTCAGCACGGGTGAGCGGGGGTAGACGATGCAAATAACCACTCAGCGCGACCAAAGCTAAGGGCGGCGGGCTTAAAGTTAAGCCAGCTTCTAGGGTCAACACGGCTCCTTGGGAAAACCCTAATATGATGACCGGCAAATTGCCATATTGCTGGCGTAATTCGGCAATCAGGTCATGGAGCTGTTGACTACTGTCGGGGATCTCACGGCTATCATGATCAAAGTCGTACCATTGATAGGCGTCTGAGCCCATCTCTAGCGGGGCTGTCGGAAAAATAAAGCGTACTTGGGGTAAATCTAGAGCTTGCGCTAGGGGTTCTAGGTCATGACCATTGGTTCCGCGCCCATGTAAGGCCAGTAATAAATGAGTTGGTCGGGCTGTAAACGTAGTTTCAAACCAAGTAAGGTGCGCCATAAATTTAGTATAGGGACAGTTAGCTTACGCCCAAAATTTCACCAGTCAAACTAAAACTTCTGGCTTCGGTAATACGGATATTGACGAATTGACCGCGGAGACGCACAGGGTCTCCGGCGGCAAAAACCAAGCGGTTAGAAGGTGTACGTCCCACCACTTGGCTCGGATCTTTGGCGTTGGCACCTTCGATGAGTACGCATTCAACCCGACCCAGATAGGTTTGCGAGCACTGATAGGCACTTTGGGTGACTGCTCGGTTGAGGCGCTGTAGGCGGTCAGTTTTCACGTCTTCGGGGACTTGATTCGTCCAGTCAGCCGCTGGGGTTCCCGGACGAGGCGAGTAGGCCGCCGTGTTGACTAGTTCAAATTGGAGGTCTTCAATTAACTGGATCGTGTTGAGAAATTGGGCTTCGGTTTCACCAGGAAAGCCAGCAATGGCATCGGCACTGATGGCCGCCTGTGGAATATAATCGCGAATCATTGCAATAATGGCGCGGTAACGCTCGTGAGAATAGCCCCTAGCCATTTTGCTGAGGATCTGGTTATCACCGGACTGAAAAGGAATATGAAAATGATCACAGACTTTGGGTAGCAGTGCACAGGTCTGAATTAATTCTTCGTTAAAATAACGTGGGTGGGAGGTGGCAAAGCGGATCCGTTCGATGCCAACAATATCGTGAATCTCCCGTAACAGGTGGGCGAGATTGGTACCGATATCCCGACCATAGGCATCAATATTTTGACCTAGTAGGGTGATTTCTTTGAAGCCCTGCGCGCTTAAGGTTAGGATCTCTTGATAGATTGCCTCGGGTGTCCGGGATTGTTCGACACCGCGCACATAGGGAACGATGCAATAGGTACAGCGTTCGTTGCAACCATAGATCACATTGACCCAAGCACTAACATCATTTTGGCGACGCGGCTGGATCGTATCCTCGGGGATCTCCCGCTCAGCAGTGGCGACAACTTGTTCACCATCGGCAACCCGTTCGAGGAGGGCGGCTAATTGATCGGCGTATTGCGGCCCCATCACAATATCGAGAGCCGGGACGCGGCGTAATAGCTTTTGGCCTTCTTGCTGAGCGACACAGCCAGCGACGACGAGGGTTACAGCGGGATTTTGTTGTTTGCGTCGGGTGTGAACGCCTAGATAGGAGTAAACTTTTTGCTCGGCACCATCTCGAATTGAGCAAGTATTGAGCACAACAAGATCGGCAAGTAGCGGGTCTTCGGTAGCTTGATAGCCCAGACTATCGAGAATCCCCGCCATGCGTTCGGAGTCCGCCTTATTCATCTGGCAGCCGAAGGTGGTGATCTGATAGCGTTTAGGCACAAGAAACCCCTAGAATGCAGTCCATACCCTAGCTTAACTCACCTGTTTACGAGGACATAAGATCATGACCCAACCAAAAGCTGTCGTGTTACTCAGTGGCGGGTTGGATTCAAGTGCGACAATTTATTGGGCTAAGGCCAAGGGCTATCAGCTTTATGCCTTGTCTTTTGATTATCAGCAACGGCATCAGCGCGAATTAAGCGCAGCCCAAGCGATTGCCCAAGCGGTCGGAGTGACGGCTCATCAGGTAGTACAGTTTGACCTGCGGCAGTGGGGCGGCTCGGCTTTGACCGGAGAAATAGAGGTGCCAACTGATCGCTCTGTGAGCGAAATGGCCGCAGGAATACCCGTCACCTACGTGCCAGCCCGTAATTCAATATTTTTAGCCTTCGCCCTTAGCTATGCCGAAACCGTTGCGGCAGAAGCGGTCTTTATTGGCGCTCATATTCAGGATTATTCGGGCTACCCCGATTGTCGTCCGGATTATTTGCAAGCGATGGCTGAAGTCTATCGGTTAGGCACCAAAGTCGGACGTGAAGGACATCCTATCCAATTAATTGCCCCACTACTTGATTTGGGTAAAAAGGAAATCATTCAACTCGGAGACGGTTACCAAGTGCCCTGGTCGCTAACTTACAGTTGTTATCTGGGTCAAGAGATCGCCTGTGGTCGTTGTGATAGCTGTCAACTCAGACGCCAAGCCTTTCGGGAATTGGGACGTGAAGATCCTGTGGGCTATGCGGTTTGAAGGAGTCTCAGGGCTTTATTTGTGCAAGTCTCGCTTTACCCAGCCGTGCCGTGCTTCCCGACTCAGCTAAACTTTTGCTAATGCTTGAACAGGGGTAGTGGTCAGCAGATCACGCACTAGGCTTTCGACCGGGCGACCCTGATAAACCACACAGCGTCCGCCGATTTCGCCCACTTTATCGGTGGCTGCCACAATTGTGGGCGAACCTTTTAGGCCACAGCGTTCGGGATCAGCTCCAATATCGTCTAGAGTCACGACTTTAATAATCTCTTGGCGTTGGACTTGATCACGTTGCAGTTGCTGTACCTGCTGCGCCCCGCGCAAAGTTTTGTAAGCGAGTCGCTCAGAAGAATTAGCAACCGTCACGACCGCAGGTAAAGTACATTCCACGATTTGCGCCCCGCCCTCGATCACCCGCCGCGCCAAGATGCGCTGGTTTTCAATAATTTCAAACCATTCACAATAGGTCACTTGCGGTACTTGTAAGCGCTCGGCTAACTGAGGACCTACCTGAGCTGTATCCCCATCCGTCGTCTGCAACCCACAAAATACCAAGTCAAAAGCCCCAGCATAGCGCACGGTTTGGTAAAGTGCGTAAGCCGTCGCGAGCGTATCAGACGCCGCCAAGCGCCGATCACTTAATAAAATTGTCCGGTCTACGCCATGGGCAATGGCTTCATAGAGAATTTCTACCGCTGGGGGCGGTCCCATAGTGATCGCAGTCACGGTTGCGCCATAAGTCCACTTGATGTGTAGGGCAGCCTGTAAGGCAAAGCGATCAAAAGGATTGAGCATACGTTTGGCTTTGGCACGATCAATGGTTCCATCCGCATTAACTCCGGCCTTAGAACCCTGGTCTGGCACCTGTTTAATTAGGACAAAAATATTCATAACCGCCCTGTAAGCTAACGCCTTTATCCTAAGGTGGTTTGCGTGATTTCTTAAGATTGATTCACACAATGTATAGATTTAGGGTATTTACTCAGACTTCGCTATGGTATCGAGCTTGGTCTGCGGAAAATAAAATCGCAAAATAGCCGCATAATCGTAACCCCGGCGAGCCAAACCATAGGAGCCATATTGACTCAAGCCGAGGCCGTGTCCCCAACCGCCGCCCTTGAGCAAAAATTCACCTGATGGGGAAGCATCTAGATAAAATAACGTGCTGGGCAAGCCATCAATGGCTGAGAGAATAGCATCTTTGGTGAGGGCAATCTCCCCTTGATCCGTCTGCACACGTAAACGTAAAACCCGACCACTTGGTGAACGTTGTGCCACTTGTATTCCGGTTATCGCTTTGATGGCAGGTGGAAACAGGCCAATGGTGGGCAAATTGAGATTAAGTGAGGCGGCTAATCGCTCGCTGCTGTAGGTACGGCTCCAATGAAAAGTTGGTGCACCGCTTTCATTGAAACCCTCTTGGTAACCTAGTAAGCGACGCACCATCACCTCATCGCTTAAATCGCCCAAAGGTAAATTTTCGGGTCGGTCTAAGCGGGAAACCAAATAGGGACGGTCTTCCCCACTAAACAGGTCACTATAACGCGCTGTTTGACCACCATTTGCTGAAGTATAGAGGGCATCCACCAAGCGTCCACCATAGGTCAAGACTTGATGGCGGGTAGCTCGGACAGCGCGCTCGGTTAAGGGTGTCGTACCACCTAGACCGCGATAAACTTGACAATTGGGGGTTGCACAGAGGTCATAGCTATCGATTTGGAAGCGGTGGCGATTACGTAGAGCAAAGGTTCGAGCGACAATAGCTTGCGCCTTGATCGCCTCATAGGGTGCAGTTGGTGCAATTTCATAGGGGACAACGCCACGCAAATAAGTTTCGAGCTCCACTTGATTGATGATGGTATAGGTTCCATAGGCATTAGGCTGTAACCATAAGCTGCCACCATAGGTTCGTTGACCAAATTGCACCTGATTTTGGGCTGACTGGATCGTGACTTGTTGACCAGAGAGCGTCTGACCATTGATAGTCAGGGCAAGCAGTAAGTTTTGTGTGATTTGACCCTCTTCGATATGAGCGGTACTAAATCCGGCTTTGAGGAGCTGGGTAACCAAAGCTTGTTGCTCGGCTGTACGCAGCGCAGCTAAGCGTTTGACCCAAACTTGCCAGCGTTTAGGACGGGCAATTTCACTGGAAATATTAAGGATTTTGAGCTGTTGTGCTACTGCTTGCGCATCTTCAAAACTGCGCTGAGAACTAACGACGACTCGACTCCAGCTCATCGGGGTCGTGAGCGGAATTTTTTGGGTCTGCACACTGATTTGGGTTGCCATCAGAGGCTGACGTCCATCTATGACAATCTGCAAGGGTTTACGATCAATAGAGCGCACAATGGCTTGATCTGGGTTTTCACCAAACCGCTGGAAGATTCCAATATTTAACGTCGTTGCTTGAACGACCGGACAGCAGAGCAGCCAGCCCACTAAAAGCCAGTAATGGAGTGTAGGCTTACTTGAGCACAGCAGGGGAAGCGACACGGCAAACCTAGACGTGACCTTACAAAGTTTATCCTATTGCTGTTTGTTGTCTATGTAGATGAACTTGGGCAACGGGATCGGAAAATTCACCTTGTTCCTAAGCAAAGCGTGGGCTAGGCTAGTAGGTGGCAGCGGTGCAGGTTTTACGTCCATGAATGAAACTGACCCTTACCTCACCTTAGGCATACGCGAAGACGCGCCCTTTGAAGATATTCAAGCGGCGAAAGCGCGCCTATTGTTGGAATTAGACGAATATGACCAGCAGCGGCAGGTAATTGAAGCGGCTTATGATGCGATTTTGATGCGTCGTTTGCAAATGCGTAAGGAAGGCAAAGTTAAGGTGCCTGACCGAATTCGCTTTCCCGAGACAATCCCGCCTGCTCAAAGTATCCGAGTCAAGGCGCAAACTCCGGTTTGGTGGCAGGACTGGGTTGAGCCTCCCTTACCCAATCAAATTTGGATGTCATTGGGAATTTTTGGCGGATTATTTGGTTTATCTTTATTACCGAGTTTTGGGCCGACGTTGGTACTTGCTTTAGCGTTAATGATTGCGACTTATCTGTTTCTTCAAAAAAACCGTAATCTGTTTCGTTCGCTGGGCTTATCCCTCGGTACGTTAGTTATTGCCTATTTATTGACATCTTTGGTGGGTTTTGGGCCTGCTTCGGCAACGGTGGGCGTTGCTGGTATTTTGGTGGCCTATCTGGCAGCTACGTGCTATCTCAAATAGTCCAAGTTGTCCTACTTATCGTTGGGGCTGGCTATTGGGTGAGATTAAACGCAGCCGATCAAGAACGCTCACGCATTGAACCAAAACTAAACATACAGCACCCTCAGACTCAGACCTGCGTCAGTGTCGTGATCCCTGCGCGTAATGAAGTCCAAAATTTACCGCGCTGCCTCGCTTCACTGTTAGCGCAAGATTACATACCCGAGCAGATTATCGTGATTGATGATAATTCTACCGATGGTACTGATGCTTTGGTCGCGCGCTATGAGCAACAGGACGCACGGGTACGGTTAGTGCGCGGTCAGCCTCTAGTTACGGGCTGGACGGGTAAGAGCTATGCCTTGCATCAGGGTGTGCAAGAGGTAAAAAGTGACTGGATATTATTTGTCGATGCCGATACGTGTTTAGACTGCCGTTGTCTAAGTTCTGCACTAGCCTTTTGTGAAGCTCAAAATGCACACTTACTCTCACTCACCTCTCGGCAAGAGGCGGTTACTTTGTCAGAACAGGCTGTACAGCCGATAGTTTTTGGGTTGCTCAATCATCAGTACCCTCTGGGAATAGGTGGCATTGCGGCTAATGGACAGTTTATTTTGGTGGCAACAGCCGCCTATCGTGCCGTTGGTGGGCATGAGGCAGTGCGCCAGGAAATTGTCGAAGATGTGGCGTTAGCGCAATTATTTGATCGGGCGAGATACGCGGTGTATTTCATCAATGGCACGGCACTGTTTAGTACGCGAATGTATCGTAATTTGGCACAACTATGGGAAGGATGGAGTAAGAATAGTTATGCGCTCTTTGTGCCGCAAGTTGGAGATACCTCTGCCCAATTAGCGGTGAGATTTTTACCTTGGGCCAGTTTATTATTCGTGCGCGATCAGATATTAATTTTAAATATAGTAGTACTTATTTTAGGTCTTGTTTATGATGCTCAGATTCGCGCACGTCAGAGCTTTGATCCTAATACTATTTGGTTACAACCTATGGGTGCGCTGCTGACGGCTGCTATTATTATCAATAGTGGCATCAGAACAACTTTGAAGTTAGGAACTACTTGGAAAGGACGGTCTTACTGAAGGGGATGTGATCCTCTGTAATATGACAGCAAATCAACCTATGCAAATACGAATATCACTAAAACAATAAGTTCCCATCGAACCAATACTACTATGAGGAGCATTATAGTCGTAACGGTATAGATTAGTATCGCTACTATAAAACACAATCGGGTCTTTGCCTTAAGAGCTTATCTTCCTAACTGATTGGCTATTCAAATTATTCTCTTAGCTCGGTTTTCGTTCTTTTACACCTCACAACCGCATTTTCTTAGTTTCTACGAACTGGTTTGTGAAGATGAGATCACTTGAGCTTCTTGAACAAATTTAAAAGATTGAATAATTAACTTTGCAAATTCTGGTGGGGCATCAATATACAATGATGTACTGTCATGTAATCCAAATTTTATTTCTAAGTCATCGGAAACCGCCCTAGCATCTAAATCATAAAACCACTCTTCAATACCAGCACTAAGTTCTTCAAATAACTCTTTGTCTACCAATATTTGTTGTTGCTTATCAAGAAGTTCATCCCATTGATAAATTCTGGCACCGTATCCTTGCGAGCGAAGCACCCAAACTTGAAATGGTTGTAAACCAATCTGCTCTATAACAAGATTAAATAGTAGTCTCACCGGGAGATGTTGCGGTGTTTCATCTGCATCATTAAGTCAGTATTTCATAATAGCTTACGCCACCCATCCGCCCGCGCCAATTACGGTTAGCAAGCGCGTGACAAGTACGTCTTGCATTACACGTCTGATATAGCTGTCATGGCACATATACAAAGTGAACCTCAAAACTATAAGCCGAACCTTTCTCATAAACTCGCACGTGCAGAACAAAGTCGCTAGCGCCCTCCTCTACCGTATATAAATCAACAATAACGTCTCAATATTTTCCCAGCCACTGGCATATCGCTGTCCGCCAGGTCTCTTCTGGCAAGCTGACTAATTGAGCGCCATAGTCTTGGATACTGTCAGCTATTCCCACAGCGTCTTCTGCTGCAATCTGGCGAACACCGATAACCCCTCGTACAAGTGCGAAATCTCCTTCCTTAAATGCTTCTATGATTTCAGAAAAAGTATTCCTCCATACAGATGGAACAGGTTTTTGATCATGTCCATCTTTCAATACAGTCACTACTTCGCTCAGGGTTGTCTCCTATGAAGATCCTTGTGACAATCTAGAAGATGAGTGAGAAGTGACAAGTACGATTACAGATAATAAAAGTGCAAAGCGAGGCATATGTAATTTCTTACTACTGGGGTAAATATGAAACTACTGTTGCTTTTAAATTATCAGCATATTTAAAAATATCATCTGTGCGTTCTATAGGGATTCGCTCTTCTTGTCTAGCTTCATTAAACAAGCCTAGATACTTCTGTACACTATTAAAGTGTAGGCGGCATATAGGCTTGCGATTATTGTCATCTAAAAGAATTCCGCAATAGCTTTGAACGTCGCGCATGGTGATCCGCTGAGCATCAACTATTTCTCGCAAAATAGCTTTAACGATGTAATAACCTTCGGTCTCTTCTTCAGTGGTAATAATCTGTGAGCCAGCAGGAGCTGGATCTGCTTCAGGTTGAGTAGGCAATGGTGCTAAAGCCGGAGATTTCTCCTCGCCCAGAGCGGCTCGCAGACGATCACTAATCTGATCTCCAATGAATTGCTGGAGAGCGCGACGGACTATTTCAGCAAACTGCACTTTAACGGTCTGGGTGATTTTACCCGTGTAAACTTGTTTAGTAAAAAAGCTAATAAATTCCTCGCTTGGAGAGGCCATTTGCGCGATTAGAAGGAGTTTGATTTCTTTGGTATATTTAAGCTCGCTGACAGCGCTCATTGCAGTATCTAAATTGAAATTAGACTTAGTAAAAAGCTTCACCTTATCTATAATTGAATCTTTTATATCGAATATATTCAGCTCCAGAAAAGGCTTAGAGTCCATTTTATTCGTATTTTCTAGGTCAGTGAAGAACCTGTAAAGAATGCCATTAGTAAGTACTGCAAATTTAGCTTCAGTAACGTGAAAGTAACGGTGAAGTTGAGATGCGTGCTCTTTGTTGAGGTCAGCTCCTGACCATTTACATTCAAAAAGGAGAATGGGTTTACCATCTTTGAATACGGCATAGTCTATTTTTTCGCCTTTCTTGATACCTACATCGGCTGTAAACTCTGGCACAACTTCAGTGGGATCAAAGACGTTATAGCCAAGCGCATTAATAAAAGGAAGGATCAGAGCTGTTTTAGTAGCTTCCTCAGTTTGAAGATGGCTGACCTGTTTAGAAATCCTCGTAGATAAAGCGCGTAGCTGGTCAATAAGATCCATTTTTCCCCTTTGTTAATACAGTTGTTACTACTAGAATACCCAATCTTATGAGGACAAAACGGAGCGAAACCACCCTTTACCAAAACTTCATCCAGAATAGCAACTAATAGGCTGCATCCCTATTTGGGGTATGCCCGTTTCTCCGGCACGATGATACGCAAAAAAACAGGAAGTAGGCAGAAACCTTTTCCGAGAGAGTTATAAAAGGATTGCTCCAAAGGGCAGAGGTCATCCAGTTTTTTTAGTGCAGCGATCAAAGTCGGACGGGCTAGGCCAAATGTCCTCGAGATAGCGGATTTACTTGCAACGGTTACCCCACGCGAAGTAGGATGCAATGTCACAGCAGTTAAAAGCATTTTCGGTGGAGATGGGGGATAAGTAGTAGTCTCGCTGCAAGGGCTGCAACTATTGTGTGCTGTATGTAGTATGGGAGTGAAAATTACGCTATGCTGCGGCAAGCATATAATGCACGGAGATGGATAATTGTACTATGCTCGAAGTCATTGAAATTCCGATTGAACTTACCCGCTTTCAACTATCTCAAGGGGTACATACACGCTTGCAATTTCTTTTGGATCATCAGGATGAGGGTGATATGTTGTCTCAGACTGAACGACAGGAGGCGGAAGGACTGGTTGAGCTTGCCGAGTTTTTATCTTCACTGCGATTACGTTCAAAACGCGTGATGCAGCAAGCCTAAATGAAGTCTATTCCCCAGGCTTTGCGCCGATTGGTGATTGAATGGGCAGATAAACGTTGTGAGTATTGTGAGCATCCTGGGAGTCGCTGGACTAGAACCACCCCCGCCCCACCAAATAAGCTACTGAGAAGATTACCAAAAAATTTGATTACATTTGCATAAGCTGGGCAATTTGAACCAGAGAGAAATCAGAAGAATTGCTCAAGGAAAACAGACGAGGACACCCTTCTGCGCTAAGTTGACTGTAGCTAATTGGGGTTTTTAGATGTTTTGGTAAACGTAAGATTGCTCCATGAGCTCCTTTTAGGACAACTCCTGAGGCTTCACTTCATTCTTGAATTGGCGACCTACTAGCTAATTCAGGACATCCTGAACGCCTTGTAAGCGTTACCCATTTTGCATATCCCTTCTTTTACGGAGCATTTGTAGTGAGTGATTTTGAAGCAAACACCGAAACTCAGACTGACACTGTAGAAGCCGTTAGACTTGATGACAACATCCGACAGCCAAGCCAACCTGATCAATCTCTGCCAATTCCAGCTGGAGCCCCTTTGTCTCCATCAGCTAGCGCAAGCAATAGACAGATTACAGTCAATGTGATTTTCGATTCAACGTTAAACTTTGCTATGGAGCAGTGTGGCGTACCGCTCGTCAAGTCTGTTAAGGTTACTAACCTCAGCACTGAACCTCTTAACGGCCTTCGTTTTGAGATTGGTTTAGCTCCTGAATTAGGTGAACCAGTCCGTCTTGCAGTTCCTTTGCTCCGTGGTGGCGAACAGGTAGATCTTGGAGTAGTTGATATTCGTCTGCCACCGGGTCGCCTGCGAGGAGTCCTAGAAGCTGAACGGGTGAGCCTTTCCTGGGTGCTATATGGCGAAACAGGTGTACTTTTAAATCAACAAGCTGATGTACGATTGCTTGCTTACAACGAATGGGTAGCTGCATCCACTGCCCCGACTCTGTTGGCAACTTTCGTGACACCTAACCATCCTGTGATCATGCAGGTACTTAAACTGGTTCGCGGATACCTTGCAACTTCCACTGATGATAATAGCCTGAATGGTTATCAGTCTTGCTCACCCCAGCGAGTGACTAAGATGGTTGAAGCTCTGTATACAACTTTTCAAGATCTCGGAATCTCCTATATCAATCCTCCAGCCAGTTTCGAGCAGACAGGTCAGAAGATCCGCCTTGCTGATGTTGTACTTAGTGATCAGATGGGTACATGCATCGATTTGTCGATGCTAATTGCCTCTTGCTTAGAGCAAATGGGCTTAAACCCTCTGCTGGTTCTGGTCAAAGGCCATACTTTTATTGGTGTTTGGTTGAACGACGACTATTTTCCTGAGTGCGTAGTCGAAGACGCATCACGCCTGCGTAACCTGCAATTAAGTGGCGATCTGCTGTGCTTCAATTCAAGCTCGTTTGCTTCTTCACCACAGCCACCCTTTCCGCAGGTTATCGCCTCTGCCTGGGAATATCTGAGCGATGACGAACACTTCAACTACGTTATCGATGTACGTCAGGCTCGCCGCTCTGGGGTTCGTCCCTTGCCGATTCGTATGACCATTCAGGCAGAAGCACATCCAATTGCTAACGAAGCTGCGACTTCTTCAGCACGCACGATTCTGGAAGCCGCCGCCAGTGAACCAGAAACGACTGACTCGACACCGCCTCCTACTTCCGAAACCGTTACTTTGCGCTTTCGTCGCTGGAAAGAACGCTTACTGGATCTATCCCTGCGTAACCGCCTTGTCAATTTTCGTGAAGGCAGTTCTTCAATTCCTCTAGCTATTCCAGATTTAGCTCGCTTTGAAGACCTCCTAGCTGGTAATCGCGTATTCGATCTACTACCCCAGCCCCCTAAAGATCCCCGCGACCAACGTGCCCCTGAGTTAATGCAGGCTCGCGAGTCTACTGAAGAAGTTTTAAAGCGCTACCTTGCTGACTTAGAACGTGGTCTTTGCTATGTCCCAGACTCCGAAGCGACGTTGCTGGCACGGGCAAAACTGCTTGATCGCAACGCCCGCATCGACCGCGAAGAAGGTGGTGTAAACACTATGTTCCTAGCTATTGGCCTACTGAAATGGTTTGAGTCAGCCACAAGTACAAATGAACGTTACGCACCATTGTTGCTTGTACCTGTACGGATCGAATTTGACCTCAATTTACGGCGATTGCGGTTGAGGCGCAGCGAAGATGAGAGCCTTGGTAATATCACTTTAGTCGAGAAGATGCGTCGGGACTTTGATGTAGATCTTTCAGCTTTGGCCGCTCTAGAAGCAGATGAGAGTGGCGTGGATATTCCGCAAATGTTGCGGCGAGTCCGTCAAGCAATTACCCGGATGCCTCGTTGGGAAGTTATCGAAAAAGCACATATCAGCCTCTTTACTTTCGCAAAGTTCTTGATGTGGCGGGATTTAGAAGACAACGCCTCTGTCTTACTGACAAGTGCTGTTGTGCGCCACATCGCTTATGGAGGAATAGCTGTTCTTCGAGATGCAGTAGGCGAGGTGGTTCCTGCCCAACTTGACAGTGAATTATCTCCGGCGCAATTGCCACTCGTTGTCGATGCCGATTCCACCCAGCTATCTGCTATTGTCGCTGCTCTACGTGGTCGGAGCTTCGTTCTCCAAGGACCTCCGGGTACGGGCAAGTCTCAGACCATTACTAACTTGATTGCTGCTGCCATTGCTGAGGGGAAGAGTGTTCTATTTGTCTCCGAGAAAATGGCAGCCCTTGAAGTCGTCCATCGCCGACTCCAGAAGGTTGGCTTAGGTGACTTTTGTTTGGAGCTACACAGCAATAAGGCCAACAAAAAACAAGTAGCTGAGTCCCTGGGCAAGAGTCTTGAAAGGACAGCAGCAAGTTGCTCTGTTCCTTGGGAGATGCGTTCTCGCGAGATTGGCGAGTTGCGCAAGGGGCTTAATGAGTACGTTCATGCCTTGCACCAGCGACGTTCTCTTGGTCTGAGTTTTTACCAAGCAAATAGCCAACTGATCGCCCTCAAAGACACACCGCAAATCCGGCTAAACATGGTCGATATACTCAACTTGGATGAAGAACGCTGGCACTCGATGCTAGCGAGTGTTGAAGCTCTAGTTACCCCTGCCAAGGCAGTTGAACCGATTGCCCATCCCTGGTACGAAAGTCGCTGTACCGAATGGAACGGCACCCTAGAAGAAAATGCCAGAGATCAGTTGGAATTACTACTAGAGACCATCGAAACGGTTAAGACCATAGCCTCTACTTTAGCAGGCTTGCTTGGAGCGCAAGCGCCGAGTTCGCTGAAGGGCTTGGAGGATCTTGTTGCCCTAGGAACAGCAGTGTCAGGTCGCCCAGTCCCAGATGTAGCCCTCGATAGCGAGAAATGGGAGATACTAGCTCAACAGGCGCAAACCTGGATTGCCGCCCGATACGAGGAGGATACTCAGCGCCGCACCCTCGACACTCGCTGGCTAAACGAGTTCTGGATGCTCGATATGCAGTCAGTCAGCGAGCCATTCAAAAAATGGCAGACCTCGCCCCTCAATTTCATCTTTTTGTTTCTTCCCCGACGAAATCTTCAAAAAGTAGCTCGCACCAATCTTCCTAGCAATACTCAGATGATCACCGATTTGAGTCTAGCTCGGCAATTACAGCAATTACAACCTGAACGCGATCAGCAACGGGAGTGCCTCGAGTCTGCATTTGCGGGCACATGGTCTGGCAAACCCGGAGACTTGGTCGATTTAAAGGATGTGATCGAGCGTACGAGACTCCTGAAAAATGCGCTTATGCCTTGGGGAGACGAAACACAACGGATGGTCATGAACTTGGTATCGCCTACTGTCCCAGAAGCACAGCGGGATGTAGTCAAAACTCAAACTATAGCCCTTAGTCAAGCCACCTCCCACATGAAGGCAACTTTGTTGGTGTTAGCGCAACTGGTTCAAACTGAAGCCAGTTTGCCTAATATTAGTGCAGCCAATTACTTAGGAGATCTTGATGCTTTGCTAAAGCCTTGGCACGAAGAGTTTAAACGTTTTCGCTCTTGGTGTCTGTATCGCAAAGCAGCGATAGTCGCTTCAAGTCAGGGTCTAAACTCCCTTGTTGAAGCGCATCAGCAAGGGCAGCTTATTGCTGAGCAATTAGTAGCTGCTTTCCAGCGAGCACTCTTAAACCGCTGGACTATTGCAGTTCGTGATAGCGAATCGGTTCTGCGCAACTTTGAAGGGAATGCCCATACTCAAGCTCTAGAGCGCTTTCGAGAACTTGATACTCAGCATATCAACCTGGGTCGCCAGCAGGTGCAGGCTCAACTGGACAAGCGGCGACTCTCGGTTTCTACAAATGTTTCTGCCAATTCTGAACCGGGGATTTTGCAGCGCGAAGTGAAGAAAAAGACCCGCCATTTGCCAATTCGCAAACTGTTTCAGCAGGTACCCAACCTACTACTACGCCTAAAGCCCTGTCTATTGATGAGTCCGCTTTCGATTGCTCAGTACTTACCCGCTGAGGGTCGGCGTTTCGACTTGGTAATCTTTGATGAAGCCTCTCAGATCGGTACCCACGATGCTATCGGGGCGATTGCTCGTGGCAATCAAGTCGTCATTGTTGGCGATTCTAAGCAGTTGCCACCGACGAGTTTCTTTTCGCGATCAAGTGCAAATGAGGATACGCTCCCTGACGATAACGATGTAGTCGAACTTGAGAGCATCCTTGATGAAGCCGTGGCTGCTCGCTTCCCCCAACAGATGCTCGGTTGGCATTACCGTAGCCGCCATGAAACCCTCATCGACTTCAGCAATCGCTACTACTACGAGAACTGTCTCAATGTTTTCCCCGCAGCGCGTGCTCAAGTAACAGATTTGGGGGTGAAGTGGAATTTCATTGCTGGTGGCGTGTATGAAAAAGGTCGCTCACGCACCAATCCCATCGAAGCCCAGATCCTCGTCAACTGGTTAGTTGAAGCCTTGAGGAAGTATGCGCCCGAAACCCGCAGTTTCGGTGTAATTACTTTCAGCATGGCGCAACAACTACTTATCCAAGATTTACTTGACCAAGCGCGAGCTGAATATCCAGAGATCGAAGGCCACTTTGCTGATGGCCTTGTCGAGCCAGTTTTTATCAAGAATCTCGAAAATGTCCAGGGCGATGAGCGCGATGAAATTCTCTTTAGCATCTGCTACGAACCGGACGAAAACGGCAAAATCTTGATGAACTTTGGCCTTCTTAATCGCACTGGCGGAGAGCGACGTCTTAATGTGGCTGTCACCCGGGCACGTTGTCAATTACGGGTTTTCTCCAGCTTGCGGCCTGATCAGATCGATCTATCGCGGACTAATTCTGTCGGTGTTCGGCACCTCAGGGCATTTTTACAGTATTCAGTGGAGTGTGGCTCTAGTACAGAAAAAACAGTTGCCCGCACTGATGACTTCAGTAGTGCTCTTGAGCGTCAGGTTCACGATGCAGTGGTAGCCCTGGGTTACAAAGTGGACTGTCAAGTAGGCTGTGGTGGCTATCGCATCGATTTAGCTGTTCTTGATCCAGAACGGCCTGGAGAATATTTATTGGGGATTGAATGTGATGGCAACAACTATGCAGCAGGGGTGACAGCCCGCGACCGTGACCGCTTGCGCCAACAGGTCTTAGAAAGTCTTGGTTGGAGGCTTTACCGTATCTGGTCTTCGGACTGGTGGTTTGAGCGCGATCAAGCCCTTGAAAAGCTCAAGAACACCTTGGCAAATGCCTTTGAAGCAGTTCGCATGAATGCAGATATGTCGCAATTCCAACTACCTCCAGAAGCCTCACTTCTAAAGGAAACTTCAGTCTCTAGTGGCATTCTTTTTCCCAGTGAGACAACCAATGCTCCTGAAGCGGGACTGTAAATTAGATTGTGTCAAAGGCCAAAATGCAATAAACCCCATCTCAGAAACAAGGAGTGGAGCATGACCTTCCGACCAGAACTAATCGATGAATTACTCAAAGACTATCGCAACCCAGAAGACCTGATGGGTG
>JBBRQP010000022.1:0-38144 GCA_038226175.1 Gloeobacterales cyanobacterium | reverse complement strand
GCCGTAAGTTCAGCCGCTTGACGGGTGGTTTTGCCTTGAGCGAGTAACCAAATAATTTGCAGGTGGGTGCGTTCCACCCCGTCCGTTGCTTGGCGGTAGCGCTTTTCTAATTCTTCCACACTCAGGTGGTTCACAAGACTGAGGTTTTTTACCATACCTTATTCTATAAGCGGAAAGTGTATTACTTATCTGTGGCAGTATCTTAGGTGCAGAAGATGCTTTGACACCCATCACACCACCCTTGCAGATTCTTGATCGCCTACAACGGGCTGAAGTTCCACAAATTTTTTGTAATGGGGAGCAATTTATTTACGAGCTAGCTGATGCTGAGCTTACAACTACCTTACAAACCCTTGATCAACCCCAAATTTCTGATCATCATCATTTGACCCCGCGCCGTGTAGTGGGTGTAGGTAAGGTTAACAATTCAGATAGTTTTGCGCATTACACGCTCTATAATCCTGCCAACAATCAGTTAGAGTTTCAAAAAGTCTATTTTGGGACAAAAAAAGGATTTCGGTAAATCTTGTCAGACCTATCTAATAAAAAAGCCTCCCATGCGGGAGGCTTTTTTGTGAACTAATCAGACTCGCTAGGTACTCAAGCCCGCTGTCGAAGCAATCAAGAAGGCCGCGTAAGTTAGGATATACCCCACTGTGAAGTGAGCCAAACCAATCAAACGTCCTTGCACAATCGACATCGCCACAGGCTTGTCTTTCCAGCGGATCAGGTTAGCAAGCGGAGTACGCTCGTGAGCCCAAACCAACGTCTCGATCAGCTCTTGCCAGTAACCGCGCCAAGCAATCAGGAACATGAAGCCCGTTGCCCAAACTAAGTGACCGAAGAGGAACATCCAACTCCATACCGACAGGTTATTTACCGCCGAGGTGGGGCTGTAGCCGTTGATCAGAGGCGAAGAATACGCCCAGAGGTAATCACGCAACCAACCCATCAAATAGGTCGAACCACTATTAAAGGAAGCCACATTATCCGTCCATAACGCCAGATGCTTCCAATGCCAGTAGAAAGTAATCCAACCAATGGTATTGAGCATCCAGAACATCGACAGATAAAAAGCATCCCAAGCCGAGATATCGCAAGTACCACCGCGTCCGGGGCCATCGCAAGGGAAGGCAAAGCCGAAGTCTTTTTTGTCGGGCATCAGCTTAGAACCACGGGCATCCAAGGCACCTTTGACCAAGATCAAGAGTGTCGTGTGAATCCCTAAGGCAATAGCATGGTGTACCAAGAAATCGCCAGGGCCGATAGACAAGAAGACCGGAGCTTCGAGCCCACCAAAACCAGCTTTGGCGCAAGCTGCCAGAGAAGGTAAGGTAGCTGCCGCTTCCGCTAGACCAGGACCGCCGTTAACCGAGCAGAACCAACCCATCCCGAAGACCGAACCCGCTGCTGGGGTCGTACCTAAGGTCATGCCATCTTGCAAGAAACCAAACAACGGTGCAATACCCGGAATAATTACCCCAGACTGCGCCTGTACCCATTGGGCAAATACCGGTTCAATCAGGATTTGGTCTTCCGGCCGCCCGAAGGCTTGCATCACGTCGTTATGGACATAGAGACCCAAGGTATGGAACCCAAGGAACAACGATACCCAGGATAAGTGGGAAATGATTGCTTCTTTGTGTTCGAGTACCCGTGCCAGTACGTTATCTTTGTTAGCCTCCGGATCGTAGTCCCGTATCCAGAAGATGGCGGCGTGGGCAAAAGCACCTACTAATAAGAAGCCAGCGATGTACTGGTGATGGGTGTAGAGCGCTGCCATCGTCGTATGGTCTTTCGCCATGTATGCATAAGGCGGCAAGGCGTACATCTGTTGGGCGACCAAGGAAGTTACCGTACCCAAAGCACCTAAGGCGAGGGCTAATTGGAAGTGCAAGGAGTTATTGACCGTGTCGTAAAGACCCCGGTGTCCAGCTCCCACACCCGGCCAGACTTGACCATCTACCAATTCCTTGAGGTTATGCCCCAAGCCAAAATTGGTGCGGTACATATGACCTGCGATGATGAAAATCACCGCAATTGCCAAGTGATGATGCGCCATATCGCCCAAGGGCAGCGAATTGGTTTGCGGATCAAGACCACCCAAGAAGGTCAAAATAGCCGGATTACCTTTAGCATCGGGCTGAGCGTAGACGCCCCAGTTCCCGGTAAAGAAAGGAACCAAACCAGATTCATGGGGTTTGATTGAGAGAAAATTCCCCCAGTTTACTTCCACACCATGCGCCCGAGGAATCGCCACGTGAATCAGGTGACCAGCCCAAGCCAAGGAGGAAACTCCAAATAGGCCAGACAAGTGGTGATTCAAACGGGATTCAGCATTTTTAAACCAAGCCAAGGAAGGACGGAAACGGGGTTGCAAATGCAGCCGACCCGCCACCAAAGCTAGGATTGCCAAGAAAATCAAGAAGATAGCGCCTTCGTACAACTCGCTGTTGTGGCGAAAGCCAATGGTGTACCAGAAGTAGTATAGACCGGAGTACATGATGTTGACCGGACCATAACCACCCTCAGGGGTAAAGGCTTTGATCGCCCCAGCTCCGAAGTGAGGGTCAAAAATTGCGTGGGCAATGGGCTTCACCTTTGCAGGATCAGCAAGCCATTGCTCAAAGTTACCTTGCCAAGCTACGTGGAAGTTAAAACTCGACGCCCACAGGAAGATGATGGCTAAGTGCCCGAAGTGCGAAGCGAAGATCTTTTGATACAACGTCTCTTCGGTCATCCCGTCATGACTTTCAAAGTCATGGGCGGTAGCTATGCCATACCAGATCCGGCGGGTAGTCGGGTCTTGGGCCAAGTCCTGGCTGAAAGTGGGAAAACGTTTTGCCATGACTACTCCTTAAAGTGCCAGGAAATGGGCTATGAAGAACGCCCACGTGGTGACAATGCCACCCAGCAGGTAGTGGGCTACACCGACCGCCCGACCTTGCGTAATGCTCAGGGCGCGGGGTTGGATAGTAGGACTCACTTTCAATTTGTTGTGTGCCCAAACGATGGACTCGATCAACTCTTGCCAATAACCACGTCCACTGAAAAGGAACATCAGTGAGAACGCCCAAACGAAGTGTGCTCCGAGGAACAGCAAGCCGTAAGCCGCACTAGGCGTGTTGTAAGAGTTGATAACACTCGAAGCCTGTGCCCAGAGGAAGTCGCGCAGCCAACCATTGATGTTGACCGCCGAGGCTGCCCATTGGCTTAAAGCGACAGTTTGACCGTTCGCTAACAGCACATCCGAACTCGGCACCAAATGCTCAATCGCCTTAGTCGAGGCATCTACCGTACCCCAAACATCAGACTGCATTTTCCACGAGAAGTGGAAGATCACAATCGAGATGCAGTTGTACATCCAAAACAGACCCAGGAACACATGATCCCAAGCTGAAGATTGGCAAGTACCACCGCGTCCGGGACCATCGCAAGGGAAGCGGAATCCGAGGTTAGCTTTATCAGGAATCAACCGTGAAGACCGGGCAAACAACACACCCTTGAGCAAGATCAAGACCGTGACATGAATCGTCAAGGCGTGGATGTGGTGAACCAAGAAGTCCGCTGTTCCCAAGGGAATCGGTGCGGATGAGATTTTGCCAGCGATCGCAATCACCGTCGGCGTAACACCAGAACCGGGATAGGGTACTGACCACACAGGAGACGTTGCTTGACCCAAGTAAGGCGCAGTCGAACCAAACCCCATCGCTTTGGCATGGATGGTTTGGACAAATTGCGCAAATACTGGTTCGAGCTTGATCGCCCAGTCTGCGAACATATCATTAGGCCGACCCAGAGCTTGCATCGTGTCGTTGTGAATATACAACCCGAAGCTATGGAAGCCTAAGAATAAACAGACCCAGTTGAGATGAGAAATGATGGCATCACGGTGACGGAGCATCCGATCTAAGACGTTATTTTGATTGAGCGCCGGATCGTAATCACGCACCATGAAAATTGCAGCATGAGCACCCGCTCCGACAATCAAGAAACCGCCAATCCACATGTGATGGGTAAACAACGAGATTTGAGTCGCGTAGTCAATGCCCATATAAGGATAGGGGTTCATGGCGTACATATGGTGCGCTGTGATAATCGAAATCGAACCTGCCATGGCAAGGTTAATTGCCAATTGGGCATGCCAAGAGGTGGTCAAGACTTCATAGAGACCTTTGTGACCTTCGCCAGTAAAAGGACCTTTATGGGCTTCGAGGATTTCTTTGATCGAGTGACCCAGACCCAAGGGATTCCAAGGACCGTTGGTGCGGTACATATGGCCCGCCACAATAAACATCACGGCCAGCGCGAGGTGGTGGTGAGCAATATCCGTCATCCATAGCGATCCGGTTTGGGGATTAAGGCCGCCCTTGAAGGTCAAGAAATCGCTGTAAGCCGCCCAGTTACCCGTGAAGAAGGGGGTTAGCCCTTGCGAGAAACTAGGGTAAAACTTAGCCATAAAGGCCGTATCAAAAAGGTAGACTTGGGGCAGAGGAATATCCGCTGCTTTCATGCCTTGGTCGAGCATCGCATTGACGGGCAAAGCCACGTGGATCAGGTGTCCTGTCCAACCCAGACAACCTAGACCGAGCAAACCTGCCAAGTGATGGTTGAGCATGGATTCAACATTTTGGAACCATTCCAGTTTGGGAGCGCGTACATGGTAGTGAAACCAACCGCCAAACAGGCAAATTGCAGCTGCTACCAAGCCGCCTACTGCCGTTGCGAGCAGCTGCGTACTGTTGGTAAAACCCACAGCCCGCCAGAGATGAAATAGACCCGAAGTCATCACAATACCGCCCGTCTCAAAGCCTTTGACAGCTGTGGCGGGGTCATTGAGGACTTCTTGACCAAACACAGGCCAGACGAGCTGAGCGCTGGGCTTGAGACCAGTCGGATTATCAATCCAAGCCGTGAAATTGGAAGAGAGCGCGCCATAGAAGAAGGACACACTCAGCCAAATAAAGACAATCGCCAAATGCCCAAAGTGAGCAGCGAAAATCTTACGGGCAATATCTTCCCGATCCGATGTTTGTACTTCAAAGTCATGGGCAAGAGCGTGTAAATCCCAAATCCAGGTCGTGGTTTTGGGACCTTTCGCTAGGCTCCGCTCGAACCAACCCGGTTTGAACCACTTCTCTGTCGAAGTCGCTACGGGGTTTTCGTCGGCAGTCGCCCGCGTTACGGGACGCTCTTCCTGAGGGGTCATCGTCATAGGAACTTTCCTCAGAACGTAGAATCAAGTCTTCTAGTGCCTGTCACGGAATAAAACATGATGGCGGATGTCAGAACACAAGAAGACCTACACGCATTATAGGGTGGGTGTTTCAGCCTCTTGAAACTGCTTAATAATTTGTAAGATAAGCCAAGTTTTGTTAATAATTATTAAGATGTATGGGGACTTTTTGCCTGATCTTAGCTATTGTTTTGTGTCCTGATCTATGCATTTACGTTACTTACTGCTGTCAGTAATCCCTTTGAGCCAATACACAATATCCTCCAGCACCTGTTGTTCTACATGAGCTGGTTTCTCGTAATCTGAGGGATTACGCACCGAACTCACCATAAATAAGTGGTTCAGTTTCTTGTAACTCTTAAATGTAACGTTGGTATGACCAGCTAAATATTTTTGCCAGGTCTCAAAATCTTTGTGCGTTACTTGGTAATCCTGCTGACCTTGCAAGATGAGCAACGGTTGTTTCAAGGTAGTTGCCACCTGAACTGGATTATAGTCTCGCAAATAGAGCCAATACTGGGCGGGGATACCTAAAGGAAGTTCGGTACTCGAGGTAGCTGCCGTTAGAGTTGGGTCTTTGACCCGGGCTACCTGCTGCGTGAGTTCGGCGAGTTGGGTTTGATTATAAGAACCTAGATAGGTCACCTGTTCCAAAAGCATATCTTCGAGGGGGCGCGCGTTAGCGGCTAAGGCGATCAACCCACGCACCTGCGGTGCCATCTGACCTAAACGCGGAACTAACATGCCACCAAAACTATGTCCCAAGATGAAAATCTGCTTTGGGTTAATTTGTTTTGACCTCTTCAGCCAAGCCACTGCCGCCAAAGCATCATCTAAAGTCTCTTCTTTAGCGGTGAGGTTTGCATTTCCCGCAAGTTTGGCTGCATAGACTTTGGTGCGCTTGTCATAGCGGAGTACGGCAATCCCATCAGAGGCCAAACCTAGCGCGAGGTCAGCAAATATTTTATTCGGCCCGAGAGTTTCATCCCGGTCATTAGGCCCGGAGCCATGCACTAACACTATGGCTGGAAAGGAGCCTTTACCATTAGGTAAGGTCAGGGTTCCGGGTAACTGCCAGGGGTTGTTACCTATGGTTACTGCTTGTTCATGAAATGTACTAGGACGGGCATAACTCGGCGGCTGATACGATACTGCAGCAGACGATGGTATTGTGCTTGGCACAAAAAACAAGCCCACTATTTTTTCATGCACAGGGTCTACGATGACTTTGGCATCCAGATTTGTACGCTCAAAAGCACAGGTAATATAGACAGCATCAAATTGTTTTTCTGACTCATGGCGGATACTTAGTTGCTCTTTGAAAGCACCCGTTTGGGCAAGTAGACCTTGCCAGACTGCTTGCAATTGGGTAGCCGGTAAGCCAGCATTCATCCTGGCATCAAACTTAGCAGTCGCACCCACAAAATCTTGCTTAACTAAGGCTGTGACCAAATCACGGGCTATTGTTTCTGAGATGGGCGTAGCCGCAGACTGCGCTGATACCTCAAACGTGCCGACCATTAGGAGTGCCAGTATGACCACAAATTTGTACATGATGCCTAATTTATCTAAGTTAAGAGTAATCCTAGCAGATGCCTATTAGCTCGACTGCTGAGAGCCTTGTGCTGTAACAGATACATGCCTGTCTTAATCTGGCATTAAGTCAGCATCGCAAGCCACTACATAAAACTCAAAGCGTCATACCAGAAACTTAATAACGCGCACTTGTGGCTCAGGGAAATCAGCATACTGAGCTACGCGCTGCTCAATCCGATGCAATTGACCAAGAGCCAAGGAGCAGTGCTGACCATATTTCGCTAAGACGCGCTCATCAGCCATGAGCAGAGCGGTACGACTACGTTCAAGAAAATCTTGTAGCGGGTACGTAACGCCCTCTTTTAGATGTTGCTGCACCACCAATGAAGGGGAGTAGCAGGAATCTTGCTGACCATCAGGCCATTCAACGTAAAAGTGCATTTCTGGCATGTTAGTTGCACTCCTTAAAGTTGGTGAGAAACGTGGTGTAAATTTGCTCATGGACTTGCGCTGAGGCGGCCCAAGTATAGCGGGCACTGACTGCCAAGCCACGCGGTATTAGGAGCTGATAAACCTCAGGATTCAAGACCTTACCCATCGCTTCTGCTAAGGCTGTTACCGCCGTCGGGTCAATTAGTAGCGCATCCTCAGCTGTTAAAAATTCCGTAAAGGGCGGCTGGTTAGCGGTGATCACGGGTATGCCAGAAGCAAGTGCCTCCAAAACAGCTAGACCCCAACCTTCTTTGAGTGACGGGAAAACAAAGGCTTGAGCTGTGCGGTAAAGTGCTGGCATATCCTGATCCTTCATGACTCCCGGTAAGATCAGACAAGGGCTTTTTTCTAAACCAGCCTGTTGCATCAGTGCAAAAAACTCGCGTCGATAGGGATCGTAATCAAATAGAGTTTCCCCCCCAGCAATTACCAGTTGGGCTTGAGGATACTGGCTTAGCACCTGAATAAATGCCTTGAGCAAGACCAGCGAATTTTTGCGTGGCTCAATCCCGCCAACGGTAATAAAAATCGGCCCATTTCCTAAACCCAAATGTTTTTTTAGGGCTGCTCCTTGATTAGTCGGAGAAAACCGGGTTGTATCCACACCGTTAGTAACGCGTAATGCCTGGATCTGATAATCCTCTAATAAGGCTGCTTGCCAGTGACGGCTCACACATAAACATAAATCTGGTTCGCGAATTGCCGTCTCCTGACACTGCTGAAGATAGGGACTCGTAAAGTCATCAACATGGTGAACCGTGCGCACAAAGTGGGGAATACGCCCTTTTTGCCGGAGTAGCACCAGGGCATTGGCACTAATACAATCCTGACTGTGGTAACAATCGTGAGTTGAATTGTGCTGCTCGAAGTAGGTCACAAACTCCTGAATCCGCTGCGCGATTACCCTGTCGATTGCGCCTATGACCGGAAGAGTCGGGACTTGGCGTACAGGACACTGCACAGACCGATAAAAACCGCCGCCATCTTTATCTAGGGCATAAATCGTGACCTGATGCCCCCGAGTTTGAAGTGCTTCAGCGAGTTCGACAGTATGGACAACGCCACCGCGCGCCTTAGTCGAATAGGTCAACAGGGCAATGCGTAGAGACTTATCCATAGCTGCCAAATCCCGTCAAAGGCTCTTGGGCTAAGTCCCAAAATACCTGTTCTTCACCTCCTAGCTGTAGCTGTAATTGGCTGCCAGTTTGCACTCTACCCAAAGCAATACAAACCAAGTCCCGTCGAGCAAAGTAAGGCTCGATGGCAGCTACATACTGAGGACGCACACTCAAAATAAAGCCATAACTAGGAAAAGAGGTCAACCAGCCTGCCAAGGATAAACCTTCGGGAACCGGGATTTTAGCTAAGTCCACCCTGGCACCGCAGCCTGAGGTCTCGAGTAGCATCAATAGTGTACCGACAATCCCCCCCATGCTGACATCTTTACCACAATCACAAAGTCCCGCCTCTGCTAGTTGGGGCAACACTTCGAGGTCCGCCCGTAGACGCTCAGCAGCTGTACCTAAACTACAATCCCAAAATGGATAATGCGGATGCAGTTGACCACGTAGGTCTATAGCCAAAAGTAAGACGTCTCCAGCTTGGGCAGTAAAACTCGAAATCAGCCGCTTCGCACGACCCATGATGGCAACAGCTAGAGCATTATAGGGACTTTGCGCATTGGTATGCCCACCGACTATCGGGACACCATAGGTCTCAGCGGCTGCCTTGATACCAGCCATGATCGGCTCAAGATGTTTTGTGGACTGACCCCACAGCGCATCAACTACGGCGACAGGACGTCCACCCATGGCATAGATGTCGTTGATATTGACCTGCACCCCACACCAGCCCGCGAGCCAAGGTTCGGCTTCGACCAGTACAGGCCACATTGCTTCTGCCGCAAATAGCAAATAATCAGCACCATCGGGGATCGCAGCACAATCATCGCCCAAGCGAATACTAGCTCCAGCTGTCTGCCCGAGACTGCGACCCACGCCTTGAATATCTTGTTTGGTTTCGACTGCTTGCCGCAGTTGTGCACGTAGCTCTCTTAGCACAGCAGGCTCCTAGAAGTGAAGGCTCTGCCCAAACTTTCGGTAATAATCGGCGGATAGTGCGCCAAATCTGCTTCCATAAGCTGGTGGGGCAGGTCGTGTAGCACGATGTCTTCTAGGGCTTGCCAGTGGAGACGGGCAAAAAAGCGAACATTTTGTTCTTGTACCACCGCCAAAAACTTCTGACAGCCCCAGCCATGGGCAGTCGTCACCGCTTTATAAATTAAACCTTGCCCAATGCGACCTGAGCGACGATAGTCGGCATGAACCCCTAGGCGACCGCCATACCAAAGACCAGGACTCTCTTCATAAATGCGCACCACTCCGACCACCTGCTCATTGCGGCTATCGACAGCGATGATCGGCACAGCTATCGTATCCCAGTGATCGCGGTCTCCTGTCGGAAAGAGTCTCTGCTCTAAGCCAAAGATCTGATGCCTCAGGGCGAAGTACGCTGCGCACTCCTGCTCAGTCTCGACCAAGCTAAACCGATATGTAGCCATGGGATCATTCCTCGAACGTAGATAGCCCTGAGCAGGCACCGCACTTGGCACAACCTGCTTTGCTGTCGCGTGAAGCCAAGTTTGCGGCTTTGAGCATCGATCCTAGGGCGCGGTAGAGCCTCAGCATCTGGTCACTAGGCGGCGCAGGGTATTTTTCTAGGGGGGTGCCACTAATAGGCACAAAAGGAACCACAAAAGGATAGACACCAAGTTTAATTAAGCGTTGACAGGTCGCAAGTACCAATTCGAGCGGGTCACCCAAACCAGCAAGCAGGTAAGTACTCACTTCGCCACGCCCAAAAACTCGCACAGCCTGTTCAAAGGCGGTGAAGTAATAAGCAACGGGTACCTGGGCTTTTCCGGGCATAATACGCGCTCTTACTGCCGGGTCGAGGACTTCTAAATGCATCCCCAGACTATCCACCCCAGCCTGTTGGAGCCGTTCAAACCACACAAAATCATCGGGCGGCTCACACTGAGCCTGAATTGGCAAATTGACCCGTGCCTTAATCCCTTGCGCACAGGTAGCCAGATAGGCCGCGCCCCGGTCAGTGCCATTGGGCGTACCCGTCGTCAGGACAGCTTGTTTTACGCCATCTAAACGCACGGCGGCCTCGGCTACCGCCCCAAGGTCTTCCGGTGACTTACGGGCAATTGTGCGCTCTTGCGCCAGAGACTGACCAATGGCACAAAACTGACAGGCTGTGGCGCGCTCGCCGTAGCGCATACAGGTCTGAAGCACCGTGGTCGCCAAGACATCCGTGCTATGAAGCAGAGCAATTTTCCAGTAGGGTATGCCCTCAGGAGTAGCAAGGGCATAAAACTGCGGTGTTTGTGGAAAACTAACCGGAGCTAGGGGCTCGCCGTGATGGTAAACCAGTGATTGCTCTCCTTGATAGATGATCGAGTAAGGAGATTGACTTGCCATACCCGTAAAAACTGGCACCATCACTGTTGTGCCTTGGATAGTGACCGCTTTGTGATCCGAGGGACCCGCACCACCTTGACGACCAGAGCGGGCTGCACCGCCCAAACGCAGCCCATAGGACTGCAATTGGGCAATTAGTTCCTGTTTGGTTAGGGACACAGGGGCACCTCGGGCATTTCAATCAGTGATGTGTAAGGGCGGGTATTGAGCTGGAGTTGCAACAGATCGGGACGACTATAGTGACCAACCGCGTCGAGCATCCGTTTACGCTTGAGGATCAAGGAAAAATCAAGATCGGCGATAACCATACCCTCGCCCTCGCCTAGGGCATCAACAAGCGGATTACCTTCTGGCCCAATAATTGTGGTGTAGCAGCCACCACTTAAAACCCGCTGTAACTTCGGGTCTTCGACAATTTGAGCAACCTGTTCGGGTGTGAGCCAGCCCGTGGCATTGATCACAAAACAGCCAGATTCGAGGGCATGATGGCGCAGCGTAACTTCGATTTGGTCTGCGAAGATGGGGCCGACCATGGAGCCTGGAAACTGGGCACAGTGGATCTCTTCACCTTGCGCCATCAGGGCAAACCGGGCTAGGGGGTTGTAATGCTCCCAACAGGCCAACGCGCCAACGCGCCCGACAGCGGTATCCACGACCTTTAGTCCAGAACCATCACCCTGTCCCCAGATCATCCGTTCATGAAAGCTAGGGGTGATTTTACGACGCTTCAGCACTAAAGTCCCATTGCTATCAAAAACCAATTGGGTGTTATAAAGCGAGCCGCCAGCCCGCTCATTAACCCCAAGCACGACCACGATGCTACCCGCTTGGGCAGCTTGACTAACTGCTTCTGTCACCGGCCCTGGCACTTGGACAGCTTCTTCGTAGAGCTGGAGATGGTCGCGTCCGGTGAGCACAGGGGGATGAACAAAAGAAAAGTAGGGATAGTAGGGAACCAAGGTTTCCGGGAAGACGACGATTTGGGCGCCAGCAGCATGGGCATCGGCAATAGCCTTGAGAACTTTGGTCAGGGTTCCTTCACAACTAAAGAGCACAGGACTGATCTGGACTGCCGCTGCTCTAATCACAGGCGCCTTCATTACTTAGAGTGTCCAGGTATCGAGAATCAACGCCCCGGCCTGACGGTGGACAAGGACGATATCTAAAACATCAAGAGGACTAATCGGGCGGATACCAGGAATCAGGGAAGGCTCACCATGACCATACAGGGCTTGGAGCGCAAAACGGCAAGCATAGACCTTACCGCCTTCACTCATAAATTTAATGATTTGATTATTCATAGCCTGATGCCCAGGAAAAGCCTCATCACCAATCTTAGGAAAGCCGCGTTGGATACCGAGCGTAACACCCGGGCCATAGAGCAGGATCGAAGTTTCAAAACCTTTACGTAAAATGCGCGTCGCAGTCAGCAGATTTACCAGACCAATAGAGCCTTCAAAGGCAACGGTATGAAAGGTAATCAGGGCTTTTTCCCCCGGTTCGGCCTTCACATCAGAAAAAACTTTTTCTTCATAATCTACAAAAAAATCACCGGGTTGGTGAGCGGGATGGGTGATTTGAGGCACAGCGATTCTCCTTGGGTAGTAAGCGGTAAAGTAACAGCAGGGGGGAAAACTTAGGTGACCGAAGCAATTGCGCGTAGACCCGCAGCCGAGACTAAGCGAGGAACCCAGTCTTCAGAACCAATCGAGCGCAGGTGCAAACCATGAATCCCTTCGATAGCACGGATACCATGAATTAGTTCCAGCATGATTTCGAGACTATGCTGCTCTTGATTAGCACTTCTATGAACTTCGTCGAGCAGCATGGGGGGAACCACCAGACCAGGAATGGTCTGCAAAAACTCTAGGCGTTTGGCACTATTGAAGGGGAAGATAGCGGCAATAAAATGTGCGCGCTTATGTAGACCCCGTGCCCGGACTTCAGCCATCCACAGACGCATCGGTTCAAGGTCAAATACGGCTTGGACTTGGATATAGTGAGCCCCATTCTCAATCTTGGACGTGAGCCGCTCCATACTTTTATTTAGGTCTTGGGCTGTGGCACAGGGAAAATCAACCGTGCCTACATAAAAATCAGGTCTAGGATCAATGATATCGCCATTAAAAAGACGGCCTTGGTAGGTTAGGGCATTGAGATGGGCTATTGCTTCAACACTACCCAGATCCGTCGCATCCCGAGCTTCCGGGTCACTTCCAATCGTGCAGGGGTAGCCGCCCAAAACAATGATGTTACGGAGTTTGAGCGCTGCCAAGCCCAATAAATCACTTTGCAAAGCAATGCGGTTTTTGTGACGTAAGGTAAATTGTAGGACGGGCTCCAGACCGATGTGGGCGAGCTGGTGGGCAACGACGATGTTAGAGAGTCGAGCTTGGGAGAGTAGGTTGTCATTGATTTGTACGACATCGACAAAATCCGCCATGCGTTGTGCCGCTGCTAGTAATTTAGAGGAGTCATAATGGCGCGGCGGCGTTAATTCGGCAGAGACTATAAATTCTCCGGCATTAAGTAGGGTTTGTAAGCGTGTACTCATGACCAATGAACTTGCTACAGTACGCCTACCCTAGGAGGTTCACCTTAGGGGTTTTGTATCGAACATGACAAAGAAATCGAATCTAGTGATATGAACAGGGTAGACGTTAGCCAAAAGTTGCCTTTAGCCTGTCTTTTTAGACAGGGGTGAGCCAGCCATGGCGGGTAGCTTGGTACATCGCTTGAGCACGGGTTCGCGCTTGACACTTACTCAATACATTATTAATATGAAATTTGACGGTGCGCTCACTAATAAAAAGCTGTTCCGCAATCTCTTTATCCCGCAGTCCTCGAGCTAACATCATCAATATTTCTAGCTCACGGGTAGAGAGGATATTAACGGGCATTTCGAGAATAGTAGCAATCGGCAGTTGAATCAACATCCGCCGGGTTTGCTCCTGTGCCAAAGCAACGATGTCTATATTTCCTTTGAGTCCGGTCACGGCTTGCGCTAGGGCCACAAAGTCTGGATATACGGTGTCATCGCTAGGCGGAAGTACAGCTTCAAGTACTGCCGCCTCATCCAGATAAGTAAGACGACAGTAGGTGCAATGTTGGCGGGCTAGCGCTCGCGCTGCCTGGAGTAACGTCTGTGTGGTGCTAGGGGATAACGACCGTTCGGTACCCACCAAACGAAAACAACCGGAGGCAAAATGGCTCGCCAAACGCTCTGACAGGGGTGTAAAGTCGGGCTCTTCTGGGGTTAGCGAACTGCACTGTTGTTGGTGCAAAAAGGCATCTTCTAGGGCGACGACGACTGCCGTACAAAGCAGTTGTAGCGCTTCCAAAAATTCTGGAGCCATCGGTTGACGATGAAAAACCGCCAATACACCTAAAACCTTTTCTCCATGGGTCAGGGGATACCCCGCAAAGCCACAGATCCCGGTCTCCAGCGACCATGCCCGGTCACGAACCCAGGTTTCTTCAGAGAGATTATTACTCAAAAACGGAATACGGTTTTGGGCGATCTTACCAATTTTGTAGGCTCCCATTGGTACACGGGCAAAGGAACCATCAATACGGGTATACATACCAGCAGAAGCTACTAAGTGCAGCGTGGTCTGGTCTAGTTCGACTAACCAAATACGGGCAAAGGCATAGCCAAACTGCTGAACTAGACCCTCAACGGTACGTCTGGCTACCACCGCTGGCTCCAAGCATCCAGTCAGGCTTTGGATAATGCCACTAACGCGCTGTACCTCACCTAGCAGCCGTACAGAATCTAATAGAGATCGGTTGAGGGACATCAACAATTTTTCCTGTATATTGCACTGGTGTCAGATACAGTGGAGAGCTAGCATCAATCAAATAAAGATAGATTACATTTTATCTTAGCCTCAATAACGCTAATCAACCGTAGAGTCCTATACATAAGTTAAGCTTTTGTTTTCTTTAGAGAACAGAAGTTTTAGCTTCTCAGCGGGTAATTATTTAAGTCGTGCCAGAATAGTAGAAAGAATACGGGGTACATCCATGCTGCAACTGCTGATCGTGATGATGATTGCGGGATATATCTGGGGCGCTTTGAGCTTTTTGAAGGGAGCCAAACGGTTCTATCAGGTAGACAAAACGCTACCGCTGGCTTTGGCTTGGCCTGTTCTCTTGCTGACTTCCTCAGACTTCCGTCAGAATTTTAACCGTGCGCTCAAACCATAAGTTTTGGGGCATTGGCCTCAGTCTCGGACTCATCAATCTCTTAGCAGCTCAGGCCCAAATTCCGACGGTGCGTGCTCCTTTTGATCGCTCTTCTTTGCCACGGAGCATTCTTTATCGCGTGATTGACCCCTTTGAAGAATTTAGTTATCTAGGCATCAAAGACGTGGATACAAGTCCGGCTCTGCTGGGATGTTCTCAGGATTTTGTGACTTACTGGAACTATTATCCTCAGGGCGGACGGCGGATGAAAAGTGGCACGCCTGGCTCTACTGGTGCGCCCTATGCTACGGTGACCTTGCTACTTGATAGCAATAACCCGTGTCCTTTTTTCCCCCCGATTGAAGAACTAGATTTCAAAATTAGCGGGCAAATCTGGCGTTTACGGGGTGATGTCGTAGCCGCAGGTGTGCGGGTGCCAGCGAGCTTACCTGCGACTTCGACCATGCAAATTTTGGGTATGCCTATTCCTTATCAAAGTCCCTTTGGCGGCTCTCAGACTCGGGCGAGCGACCAATTTCTGTTGCCAACCGAATTGATGCAAGCCTTACGGGATGCCCCTTTACAAAATATTCCGGTGCGCATTTATCATCCGAGTGGGCAAATGAGTCAATTTCAGATCGGTTCAGGAACCGTTGCTGCTTGGAAGCAGATGTTTAATCCGCCAACACCCACTTTTAGGGTTAACTCACGGTGAAGCCTACTTTTTGCCCAAAGCACGAGAACTAAGTATCATCGGTGCCTTGGGCAAGAAGCTGTTTTTTACTACGCCGTGAGGGTTGACGGTGAATGGTTGCTAGATTTTTGCCGAGTGCCGCGCTGCGTAAAGGAGCACTGACATGAGCGGTAACTTCAGTCAAAAACTCTAAATAGAGTGCGTAACGGTCTAAGTTAGCCGCTTTGACTGCACAGCCCGGTTCTTCTTGATGGGAACAATTGCGGAATTGACATTGTGGACTCAGCACCCGCAATTCGGGAAAGGCCTGAGCTAGCTCAAGAGCCGTGGTCGCTAGGGTCATCTGTGAAAACCCTGGGGTATCAGCCAACCTAATATCTTCTGGTAGGCTAAATAATTCCACATGGCGGGTGGTATGCCGTCCATGGCCTTGGCGTTCAGAAACTTCACCAATTCGCAACTCTAAACCTGGTTGCAGGGCATTGAGTAGGCTAGATTTACCCACACCCGAAGGCCCAGCCAGAACCGTAGTCTTGCCACTGAGCCGAGTTTTGAGGTCATTGAGACCAGCGTGGCTCTGGGTGCTTACGAGTAACGCTGGGTAGCCCCAGCCTTGCAGCATCTGGATCAATTGCTGTTGTTGTTCGGGAGCTAATAAATCACATTTATTAAGCACCACTAGACACGCTAAACCGCTCAGCTCAATCTGCACCAAAAAACGGCTCGCTAATCTCACATCAAATTCTGGTTGGCGCACACTCAAAACTAACAAAACCTGTTCGACATTGGCAATTGCCGGACGGATTAATAAAGTAGTACGTGGATAAATCTCACAAATTGCCCCTTGATCACCAGTTTCTTCGATATCAGAAAGCTCTACGCGGTCACCGACCCAGACCCGTTGGGCATGTTTTTTGAGCCGAGAACGCACTTTACAAAGTCGTGGTGTTAGTTCTCCTCCCACTTGGACATGGTAATAATTGGCCAAAATCGCCGTGACAATGCCCTCAGTCATGCGTCACTCGCCATAGTGTCAGCTTTTTGACCCAGACGCGGTTCCGTGCCTTGCCATAGACGCACCAGATTAGGCCGATGACGCCAGACCACAAATAAGCCGCCTGCGCAGGTCAACAGGACATAGGCCAATGGTTCACGAAAGTAGAGACTAAAGGCCGTCACCGCTAATCCCCCAAGCACCGACCCGACCGACACCATGCGCGTCAGTGCGACGGCTAAACCCCAGACCCCCAAGGTTGCCAGAGCTACGCGGATATCTAGAGCAAATAATAGCCCCAAACTTACAGCCACTGATTTGCCACCTTGACCACCCAGCCAAATTGATTTGCTATGACCGAGAATGGCGAGCAACCCCGCACCAACCGCCCACCAAGGATTTGCCATGACCGCTTGGGTCAGAGCAAAAGCCAAAAATCCTTTACCGAGATCAAACAAAAATACGCCCAGCGCTGGGAGGCGACCGACTATCCGCAAGACATTAGTGGCACCGGTTGATCCAGAACCCAGGGTACGAATATCTTCACCTTTGAGCCAGTGGACAACCAAATAACCGGGAGAGATAGATCCGAGTAGGTAAGAACTTACCAACAGCAACAATCCCGTTATCAGGGGTTGGTTCATAACTGGGAAGTTAAATTAGTGGCTTGCAAAAGAATTTTTTCGATCACCTGACCCACGACGCGATCAGGGGTCGAAGCACCAGCGGTGACCCCGACGGTCAAGGGTGGCACTGGCAACCAATTAGTGACCGTGGCCTGTGTCCTGAGACCAAAGGGCTGGTGACGCAAAGTATTATCCAAATCCAAACAATCAGGGCCATCAATGTGATAAGAAGTCAAACCATTTTTGAGAGCAATTTCTTGGAGATGGGTAGTATTAGAAGAGTTAAATCCGCCAATTACAATCATCACATCAAGAGGCTCAGTGACTAATTGCAACATCGCATCCTGGCGTTCTTGGGTTGCATCACAAATCGTATCACCAGGACTAGAAAAGTGTTCACCGAGATGCTCAGGCCCATATTTTTGGAGCATAGTTTGTTCAAATAATTTGCCGATGCGTTCGGTTTCGCCCTTGAGCATCGTGGTTTGATTAGCCACCCCAATCCGGTCGAGATGTAAATCCGGGTCAAAATTAGCGGAACAGGCTTGACCAAATTTCTCTAAAAATTCTTGCCGATCACCGCCCTTCAGGATATAGTCTGCCACCCATTGAGCTTCAGCAAGATTGAGGACGATGAGATAACATTGCGCTCTCGAAGCGGTAGCGACGGTCTCTTCGTGATTATATTTGCCATGAATAATTGCCGTAAATTCTTGTTTTTCGTATTTAGCAACCCGATTCCAGACCCTCGACACCCAAGGACAGGTGGTATCGACAATCGTACAACTTTTGGCCTTGAGCAGATCCATCTCGGCAACACTTACCCCAAAAGCAGGCAGAATGACCACATCACCGTGTTCGACGCGCTCGAAATGTTTGGGTTGGCCTTTCATGTCATCCAAAAAACCAATGTTCATCTCCCGCAGATTACGATTGACTTGGGGATTATGAATAATTTCATTGGTAATCCAAATATGTTGTTCGGGAAAATGACGGCGCGTCTCATAAGCCATCGAAACTGCCCGGTCTACGCCCCAACAAAAACCAAAAGCTTCAGCTAGACGAATCGTGACCCCATCGCGTTCATAGCGATAGCCGCCATTACGCAACAGGGAGACTAGATCCGACTCGTAGGCCGTTTGCAACTGGGGCTGAACCTCAGCTTTGAGACCAAAGCCTTTGCGGTTGTAGGTGGAAGTAGCTTCTGGCAGGCTTTCGGTTGTGGCTTCAGTCATGGTTGGGTTATACATTCTCTACTGTATTGTACGCGCTCTCAGCTCTTGGTCAAAAGAGCTGTTGTTTGGATGTATGTACCACCCTTTGCTTCTAAGATAAAAACAACAGGAGAGGAAAGTACCGTGTCTGATACGCATCAAGCTGTCATTGAGTCTATCTTAGATGAGCGGCGACAGTTTCAACCGCCCAGCGATTTTGTCGCATCAGCTCATATCAAAGCAGCGGACTATCAGCGTTTGTATGCCGAATCAATCACCGACCCTGAACAATTTTGGGGCAAACAAGCCCAAGAACATTTGCATTGGTTTAGCCCTTGGCATAGGGTATTGGACTGGCAACCACCCCAAGCCCAATGGTTTGTTGGTGGCACTACCAACGTGGCTTACAACTGTCTAGATCGTCATCTGCTGACCGAACGCCGTCATAAGGCCGCGCTCATTTGGGAAGGCGAGCCCGGAGATAGTCAAACTTTGACCTATCTACAACTACACCAAGAAGTCTGTCGCTTTGCCAATGTCCTCAAAAAACTCGGCGTGACCAAAGGTGACCGCGTAGCCATTTATATGCCGCTCATTCCTGAAGCAGTGATGGCAATGCTAGCTTGTGCGCGGTTAGGGGCTGTGCATACGGTAGTCTTCGGTGGGTTTAGTGCCGAAGCCCTCAAGGATCGTCTGCAAGCAGCGCAAGTGAAGCTAGTTATTACGGCTGACGGTGGCTGGCGGCGTGGCAAGATAGTTCCGCTCAAAGAAAATGTTGATCTCGCCCTACTTGGTACCACTGTTGAAAAAATCCTAGTCGTACAACGCACCCAACAAGCTATTCCTTGGCAAACTGAGCGCGATCATTGGTGGCACGAAGAAAAAAAACACGTCACTGCCGCATGTCCCGCCGCACCCATGGACGCTGAAGACTTACTGTTTATCCTCTACACTTCTGGTACAACGGGTAAACCCAAAGGTATTGTCCACACCACAGCGGGTTACAACCTCTACACCCATCTGACAACCAAGTATATTTTTGACCTTAAAGACACAGATCTCTATTGGTGCACCGCTGATGTGGGCTGGATTACCGGACATTCCTATGTAGTTTATGGGCCGCTTTCCAATGGCGCAACCACCTTTATTTATGAAGGCGCACCCAATTATCCTGACCCTTCGCGATTTTGGCAATTGATCGAGAAACATAAAATTTCGACCCTTTATACCGCACCGACTGCGATTCGTGCCTTTATGAAATGGGGTGAGCAGTATGTCACGCCCTACGATTTGTCCTCTTTACGAATGCTAGGTACCGTTGGCGAGCCGATTAACCCCGAAGCCTGGATCTGGTATCACCGGATGATTGGCAAAGAACGTTGTCCGATTGCTGATACTTACTGGCAGACAGAGACCGGAGGAATTATTATTAGCGCTCTTCCTGGAGCTATGGCGACTAAACCCGGTTCGGCGGCTCTGCCCTTTTTTGGAATTTTGCCGCAGATAGTCGATAAAGCAGGTCAGCCCGTGCCGTCCAACGAAGGGGGGTATCTAGTCGTGACCAAACCCTGGCCGGGGATGATGCGCACGGTGTATAACGATCAAGCACGCTATGTAAGTGGCTACTGGGAGCAAGTACCAGGTCATCTCTATTTCACTGGTGATGGCGCAACGATGGATGAGGATGGTTATTTTTGGGTGATGGGGCGCATTGATGATGTGTTGAGTGTTGCGGGGCATCGGTTGGGCACGATGGAAGTCGAGTCAGCCCTGGTCTCTCATCCTGCGGTAGCGGAAGCGGCGGTAGTAGGCAAACCTGATGCGATCAAGGGCGAAAGCATTTTTGCTTTTGTGACGCTCAATCAAGGCACTAGTGGCTCTGAGGCTCTTGCTCGTGAGCTAAAAAACCACGTAGTACAAGCCATTGGAGCGATTGCCCGCCCCGAAGATATTCGGTTTACTGATAATCTACCCAAAACCCGCTCGGGCAAGATCATGCGTCGTTTGCTACGCAGTATTGCCCAAGGAGATGAAATTATCGGCGATACCTCAACCCTTGAAGACCGTTCGGTACTCGAACAGTTGCGCCAGTAAAACTCACGAGCTTCTTCAAAAAACCTGCAAGACCTTACGGCAATAGAGAAAGACCAGCCAACCCACAAAGAGAATAACACCGAGAATTTCTGAGAAGCGTTCGACAATAAATTGCCCTAAATTAAGGGGCTTTTTGACTTGAGGTTCACTCATGAGATGGGTCTCCAGGGCTGAGATTGATCGGGCTTACCACGGGTTGGGAGATAGGTTGACCGCTTAACGCACCACGTAAACGCTGCCAGAGTGAGGGCTTATCGCCACCAGAAGTATCACCACAGATGATGGGATAGAGAACAGGCAGGGCAAACAAGTTAAAGGTCGTACACGTCACCAAACCGCCAATCACCACCGTGGCTAGCGGTTGCTGTACTTCGGCTCCGGCACTAGTCGCAATCGCCATCGGAATAAAGCCAATGGATGCAACAAAGGTCGTGGTCAAAATCGGACGCAGACGTTCCTTGGCTCCCTTGAGCGCGGCAAGGGGCGCACTAAGCCCTTCGGCACTTTCGAGGTCACGGATTTTTGAGACCAAGACAATGCCATTGAGGACGGCGATCCCAAATAGCGCAATAAAGCCCACGCCAGCAGAAACAGACAAAGGCATTCCCCGCAACCACAGACCGACTAAGCCGCCAACCAGCGAAAACGGTACGTTTAGAAAGATCAAGAAGCCCGGTCGCAGACTACCAAACGTGGTGTAGAGCATCGCAAAAATCAGTAGCAAGGATAGCGGCACCAAAATCTGTAAGCGTTCTAGGGCTGACTTATAGTTCTCAAATTGTCCCCCCCAAACCAGGCGATAGCCCGTAGGCAAGATGACTTGTCGGTTGACAGCTTGTTGGGCTTCACCGACAAAGGTACCCAAATCAGTCCCCCGCACATTCATGCCTACAGTGATCACCCGTTCAGCTTCGCGGTGAGAGATTTGGGCTAGGCCATCACCTTCACTAATATTGACGACACTGCCGAGTTGGACTAGTTGACCATCTTTGGTCGTGACCGGTAGGCGGCGGGTATCTTCGAGGTCAAGCTGAGCGGCATCATTAAATTTGACGGCGAGGCTGAAGCGTTGACGGCCTTCATAGATCGTGCCCACGACCTTACCTGCCCGAGTCGCCTCAATCGTGTCGAGTACCTCACGGACATTGATGCCATACTGCGCCAGACGTTGGCGGTCAACTTCGATATTCAGTAAGGGTAAACCTTTGACGGCTTCGGCGCGGACATCAGCGGCTCCGGGTACGGTCTTGATTATTGCGGCGGCTTGTTTAGCAAGTCGGTCAAGCTCTTCGATATCTGACCCGAAGATTCGTAAGGCGACATCAAGGCGGTCACCCGAGAGCAGTTCGTTGACCCGCTGCTGAATCGGTTGGGTATAGGCCACCGTCACCCCAGGCAAAACACCCTTGAGCCGTTCCTCAATTTTTTTGACCAGTTGGGGTTGGGTCTTAGCGGTTTTCCAGTATTTTTGGGGTTTGAGGGTGATATTAACGTCGGTATTTTCGGATTTGTTGGTATCAGTAGCAAGTTCGGGGTGTCCGGTCGTCGATACAGCGGTCACTACTTCTAGGAATTCTTTGACAATGCGCTCGATAATCTTGGCCTGTCGTGCCCCTTCTTCGAGCGATGCCGAGGGCGGACGCCGGACATTGATCACCACACCACCTTCTGAGAGATTAGGTACAAATTCAGAACCTAACTGCGGTAAAACCGTGACTATGGTGACCACAAAAATACTGGTACAGGCTACCGCCACTGGCACCCATTTACCCATCAAGCCATCGACAGCCCGTTCGTAGGGTGGACGTAAGGCTTGCACAATAAAAGTTTCCCGCTCCTCCGGTAGTTTAAATGAGAACGCGAAATAACACAGAATCGGCACTAACGAGAGCGTAATCAACAGTGAAGCTAACAGTGCCAAAATCACCGTAAAGGCCATCGGTTGAAATAACTTACCTTCAACGCCGCTCAGCCCAAAGATCGGGAAATAGACAATCGTAATAATGCCAATCCCAAATACAATCGGCTTGACAAACTCCGCCGAAGCCGCTGCAATCACTTGAAAGCGTTCTTTGGGTGTCTGAGGCTGAATATGGGAGACGCGCAAAATGATATTTTCCATCAATACGACCGAGCCATCCACCAAAAGCCCAAAGTCAATCGCGCCCAAGCTCATCAAGTTACCACTCACACCGCCAATCGTCATCCCCGTGATCGCAGCGAGCATCGATAGTGGAATCACAACGGCAGTAATCACCGCCCCCCGTACACTGCCTAGCATCAGCAATAAAATCGCTGTGACCAGCAAGGCTCCTTCAAATAAATTCAAGCTCACAGTTTTAATCGCAGCGGTGATCAGTAAAGTCCGGTCATAAACTGGCAGTAATTTGACATCGGGAGGTAGTTCTTTTTGGATTTCATCAACGCGGGCTTTGACATCTTGGACTACGGCATTGGCATTTTCACCAGCGCGCATCAACACTGTGGCAATGACCGTATTATCTTTGCCATCTTGGGTGACAACACCTTGACGCAGTTGGTTACCGATCACCACATCGGCGACATCTTTGACATAGACTGGCGTGCCGTTGGTGCGCGCCACAATGATATTGCCAATATCTGAGGTACTGACAATCAGGCCAGCCCCACGAATAATCGTTTGTTCGCCCCCGGCATTACTGGCATAGCCACCCCCGGAGTTGGCGTTATTAGTTTGGAGGGCTTCAAATACTTGCTGGGGCGTGATGCTGTAGCCAATCATACGTTCGGGGTCAAGTTTGACCTGATATTGTTTAACAAAGCCACCCATGGGGTTGATTTCGGCCACACCCTTGACGGAGCGCAGACGGGGAATCACCTGCCAGTCCATGATCGTGCGTAGTTCGAGGGGTGAATAATTTTTACCCTCAATCGAAAATACAAATATTTCGCCAAGGCCAGTACTGACAGGACCCAAAACCGGTTGCTCGGCAGCAGCAGGTAGGATGCTTTCCGAAGTTTTGAGACGCTCATTGACTAGTTGGCGTGCAAAATAAATATCCGTGCCATCCTCAAAAACCACGGTGATTTGGGAGAGACCATACTTAGAAATTGAACGCATTTGCTTGAGTTTCGGCATCCCTGTCAGGGCGATTTCGAGCGGAAAGGTAATCAGTTGTTCGACTTCTTGCGGTCCGAGGGCGGTAGCTTCGGTGATGACCTGTACCTGTACATTAGAGATATCCGGCAAGCCATCTATCGGAAAGCGCAGCAGTGAATTGATGCCGACCCCAATCAATAGTAACAAGCCAGCAAAGGCCAAAAGCTTTTGTTTCATCGCCCCATAGATCCACTTTTCGAGGAAGCCTTGGGGTTCTTTTTCTTGAAGTTCTACTTCAGACATGATGGTGCCTCAGCAAGATTAGGATTTGAGCATTTCTGATTTGAGTAAAAAGCCGCCTTCGACGACCACAGGATCACCCGTTTTTAGACCGCTAACCACTTCGATATAGGCACCATTTTTGGCACCAAGTTTTACTTTTTGAGGCCGAAACCGGGTAGCGGTCTCACGGACAAATACCGTTGGCTGACCCTCTACGTCATAAACGGCGCGTTCTGGTACGGCTAATTGCGCGGCACTATTGGCATTGAGCTGAACCTGAGCTTGGAGGAGCATCCCGGGTTTGAGCTGGCGATTGCCATTAGGGACGACAACCCGTACATCAGCAGTGCGAGTTTCTGGATCAAGGGTTTCACTGATCAACAAGACCCGTCCGCTAATGGTTTGCGCTGCTAAATCCCGTAAGGTAAATTTCACTTGATCGCCAACCCGTAACCGCCCGATATCGGACTGGAAAACTTTGAGAATAATCCACACCTCATCTAAGTTTGCAACTGTAAGTAGAGGTTCTCCGGGTTGCACGACCTGGCCTACGCGTACATTGCGCTGAATCACCTGACCACTGATCGGCGAACGCGCTGCTAAGGCGGGAGAAATATTTTGTCCACGTTTCAAACTGCTGATCTCACTCTCGGTCAAGCCTAGAGCCAAAAGTTGGGCTTCACTGGCTTCCATGGAGGCTTCTGTCCCGGCTAACGCGGCTTCGGCGCTGGCAAGTTGGGCTTCGGCGCGCTGCTGTTCTTGTAAGGCACTAATCCCCCGTCCGACCAGAAATTTTTCGCGTTTGACTAGTTGGCGAGCTGTAATGACCTGGGTTTTGGAGGCGAGCATATTTGCTTTAGCTGCTAAAAATTCAGCTTTGGCACTACCTAATTCACTACTCGTTAGGGCAAGCACGGTTTGGCCTTGGCTTACGCGCGTTCCGAGATCGACTAAAACTCCTTGTATCCGTGAGGGAATCGGTACTGAGATACTAGCTGAACGGTTGGCAGCGGCTTCGACGGAGGCCGGAAAAATTCTCTGCTCCATAGCGGAGCGGCGGCTAATCATCGCAACTTCAATGCCCTGGGTTTGAACGGCTGCGGGAGTGAGATCAATGGCTCCTCCTACAGTTTTGGCCTTAGGTTCGACCGTTGCGGCTAGGGCTTTACCATCCACTGCTGGTTTAGCAGTTTCTTGGCTACTACAGCCGATAACTAACAGCGATATCACACTCAAGATGCTTCCCACCACAAGCCGTTGCATCAGTTGTCCCTCATTTAACGAATCCATAGGTTCATTAAAAACTATCTTTACGTTTTTTGCAAGACTAATTTTTAGTTTTGTAGATAATTGCAGCGTTGGCTTTCTTAAACCTGATTCGGTAATAATTCTTCAATATCCCAAAAATAGAAAATACTCCTAAAAATGGTAAATTCAATGAAATTTACTATTTGTACAATATGTGATATCGTAAAACTCAGCATATGTAAAGTAAGTGCCTTTGGGTATTACTTTTTGCTGAAACGTTCTTATGGTGCTTAAAAGCCAGTAGTTAAGGAACTGATGAAGATGACAAAAGAAACTCGCAGTGCAAAGCCAAAGTTTGATGCTGAAAAATTTAGGGATATCGGTTCCCCTACCTTACAAGAGAGTACAAATGACTCAGATATAACTACTATTCCTATATCTGAATTGCGCCTCAAGCTTGCTAGGCTCAAGCGGCAAGTTCAACTAGGTAATAAACGTTTAGCAGCAACAGTTCATGGGGAAGTAGTTGGATACTTGGTTCCAGTTAGTGATGTTTCTAGTGAAAATAGTACTATCCCAATTGAAAATTCAAAGACAATGCCTCTTACTGAATTTAGAGATAATCTTACTGAAAGCTGGGAAGCAATTAATTCTGGATTGGATTGTATTTATCTAACTTTTCATGGTAGGTCTGTCATTGTTTTTCTGGGTAAACATTTGTTCCCATACTTAACTATCCCGGTTAGCAGGTACATTGATTCACCAATAATTAACATCTCTGTTGGAGACAATGAGGAGACAAATAGTAATGTATGGAATTGAGTTTGGAGATTTAACAGACAAAACGTCATTTTGTAAACTTGACTCAGAAGTGAATGATGAGCTTCAGCCATTTATTCAAGCACTGAGAAGAGAAGGTGATATAAGTGGTTCTAAAATTTTGTGTAGTCCTCTTGTTAGTGTACCAATAAAAGAGATATCTGTTCGCACATTTACCTTACAATACTACATTTCAGTATCTGGAAAAGTTGTAAAAATAGTTTGTTTTAAACAGCATCCAAACAAGGACTCAGAGGAATTAAAGGAAATGCTCAATAAGAATTTACCAAACGAGGGAGAAGATGGAGTGGTAATTCCACAAGCAGATAATCCAATTGCCCTAATAAAAGCTCTCGAACTCATTTACAACGGAGTTTTAACTCCAGAAACTTTAGCAGTAAAACTAGGGCATAAGTGTAAGACAACTAGAGATAATGCTCGTCATGGTAATTATAAACTTCAGGCTCTTCAGGCACTGAAGTTAATCACCCGTAACCAAAAATCTAGATCAAGTAAGCCTGAGTTAACTAGTAATGGGCTACGCATTGCAAATTGTAGAGATAGGAATACTCAAGCTAGATTTCTAGCTGAGTCAATGCTAGGTTATCAACCAATCCTTGAATTGTTTCAGAATATTAAAGATGGACGCTTTGATTTTAAATTAGTTGATGAATGTACTCGTCTTTTTTCAAAAGAGGGCTACTCAACCAACACTCTCCAAAGAAGAGCTAAATGTCTGGAATCCTGGTCTATCTGGTTAATACGAGAGCTAAATTTACAAACTGATCAACAGCTACATCTTTTTCATCATCATATTGAACGTGAATTTCATCGAATTCCAAGGCTCTGACCTGATGAGATATATTGAGCTGTGTTTAGAGTTTGCTAATCGTTTATTTAGCTTAGATATGATGGAGTAAAAATTTATTACCCTCTGCTTTATTTTGGGATAAAAAATCATGAGCTAATACCTAAATTTTATCCCAGTAAATTGCTCAAAAATAGGAGAAACAATGTACTAAACAAAAGATAGAGTAGATGTAAAAAGGCTTGGTCAGAGCCACTATATCCTAATTTTAATCCAAGGAACTGTAGGTTAAATTCTATAGGCTTTGTAGGTTGTTTTTTTGAGTCACCTTTTAGCTGCTTCAAATCCACCTCAGAATGCTATCCACATCAAGAATATCACAAATTATACGTTTTGTACGTTTTGACTGAAACAACTTGTGATTCTACCCACTCTAAGGTGCTGACGGGCAATGGCTGAGTTTCTAGGCATGATAACCTATGTATTACTTTTAAGGGGAAACACGTAACCCATAGATTACATACTTATAGATAGAAAGCATAAAAAGTGCGGTCGTCAAATTATTGATGGTAGTCTACTACTCTCACAAACCAGCATCTTTAATTAACACCTGTCGCCCGATCCGCTGCACCTCACCCCTTGCCAACTGACCAATGACTTGCGGGAAAAGTTGATGCTCCTCTAGTTGAATGCGAGCACCCAGCGTTTGTGTCGTATCTTCTGCCAAGACAGGAACCACCCGTTGAGCAATAATCGCCCCCGTATCCATCTCCATATCCACAAAATGCACCGTACAACCCGTGACTTTTACTCCATAGGCTAGAGCCTGCTCGATTGCCTTAGCCCCCTTAAAACTCGGCAGCAAACTCGGGTGAATATTGATAATCCGGTCAGGAAAAGCCTCGATGAGTGTGGGTGTTACTAAGCGCATCCACCCCGCCATTACCACGAGTTCGACCCCATAAGCCAGCAAAATATCCACGAGAGCCTGATCAAAAACTTCTCGACTTGCATACCGCCGATGATCGAGTAGCCGCGCAACAATCCCCCGCGCTTGGGCTTTATCCGCAACCGCCGCACCGGGATTATTGTAAACCACAACTTGGATGTGGGCTGGAAGTTGTCCGGTTTGGGTAAGGGCAGCAATTACGTCAAAATTACTACCCTTACCCGAGGCGAGAACCCCTAACTTCAAAGTAACGCCAGACCCGCACTGACCATCACACCATCCAAAATTTGATTCAAAGCCCGTGCTGTTTGGGTAACCGCTGCCAAAACTTGTGCTTCCTTAGCCGGAGTGTCAGCCCAAGCACTGATAATGGCTTCTTCCGTGCGGCTGTGGTGCTCATCAGCGATGCCATGGACGCGGAAGAATTCAAGAGGCCGATCAGCGTGCATGTTGTAGTATTCTTCGAGACCCCGAATCTTTTCTTGGGCAACGGCAGGTACTTGGACTTCGTAGGCCCAGACCACGGCTAGGGCTGCACCATAGGGCAACTCCCGGCTGAGACTGTGTTGGGTGGCGACAGCGGCACTGGTTTGCGCATTAGGCTCACTGGTCATAACTTCTTCACGGTCTACGCCCAAGCCTTCAGCAAAGCGTAACCAAAGCTCAGGGTGATGATTTGGGCCCAGCTCTTCGGAGGCCAAGTTTGCCAAAATCTCGCGGCGGGTCGCCAGATCTGGGCAGTTGCTGTGGATAGCACTTAGATAACGGGGAAAAGCTAAAACCTGATGGTAGTACTGACGGCTATATTCTTGTAAAGCCTCAACAGGCAACTTGCCTTCCGTCCAGAGCCGATAAAAAGGATGTTTTAGCACATGGTGGTCTTCAATAATCGCCAAGGCCGAAGGTAACCAAGACCGGGTAAGCGTTTGCATGTCAAAATTCCGTAGCGTACTGGTTAAAATTTTAAGGCAAGAACATCTTCTAGCCTAGAGACCTCCCTATTTCTAGACTAATTAGAAGCCAAAACCGGATATTTATGACTGAAATGGCTGAGTTACCAAAAAATGCTAGGGTGCTGAATATGAAACGTTTACTCGGGCTATTGCTACTTTTGACGGCCTGTCGTACTGCTGTGCCAAACATGTCAACAGGCAACGTCCATTTGACGATGGGTAATCCGAGTCAAGCGGCAACTGACAGCGATAATTATCTGCTCGCAAAACGTCAATATGCGCTCTCCTATAACCGCAGTAAAAATATTCCCAATTGGGTCGCTTGGCAGCTCAATCGTAGTTGGCTAGGCGTCACTGACCGTCAAAATGATTTCCGACCTGACCCGACATTACCGCTGGGATTTTATGCCGTGACACCGACAGATTATAGTCGTAGTGGTTATGACAAAGGCCACCAAGCGCCTTCAGCTGATCGTACTGCTAGCTTAGAAGATAACTCGGCTACTTTTTTGATGAGTAATATGATTCCCCAAACTCCCGATCTCAATCGCGGACCCTGGGAAAAATTAGAACGCTACTGTCGGCAACTAGTACAGCAAGGCAAGGAGCTGTATATTATCGCCGGGGTCGCTGGGGAACAAAAAAAATTAAAACGCAAAATCAGTGTTCCCGACAATAACTGGAAGGTTGTAGTCGTTCTAGACCAGCCCGGTACTGGGATCAATGGCGTTACCAAAAACACCCGGGTGATCGCCGTCAACATGCCCAACCAGCGCAAAATTAAAACAAAAGATTGGTCTACCTATCTAACGACCGTCGATCAAATTGAAGCTCTAACGGGCTATGACCTGCTCTCGGCAGTACCCCAAGATATTCAAGCGGTGATTGAAAGCAAAGCTGATCACGGTCAATTATGACTCAGGCGACCTAGAGCACAGTCGCTGTCCACACAGCCTTCTTCGATCTGTAAGGTCACATGTTCGATCGCAAACTGATTATGTAATTCTGTCGCAACACGCCCTAGGAATTGATCACCTGATGTCCCAAGCGGCATCACCAAATGGGCGGTAAGAGCGGTTTGGGTCGTACTCATCCCCCAGATGTGCAAGTCATGAACTTCTTGAACATCGGGTAATGCCAGTAGATAGGCCCGAACTGCGGCATAGTCTAAGCCATCGGGAATACCGTCCATCGCCAGATTAAGCGCGTCAACCAGTAACTGCCACGTACCGAGCACCACAATCCCAGATATTACGAGACTCACCACCGGATCGAGCCAATTAAAGCCCGTTTTGAGGATCACCAGTCCCGCCACAACGACCCCAAAGGACACCAAAGCATCGGAGGCTAAGTGCAAAAAAGCACCCCGCAAATTGAGATCCGTCTTGCGGCCCGAGGCAAATAACCACGCCGTGAAACTGTTAACCACAATGCCGATGAGAGCTACAACAATAACGGTCGTCTCACCGACGGCTCGCGGTTCAGATAAGCGTTGCACCGCCTCCCAAGACAAACCTCCCATTACAACTAACAGCACCAGCGCATTAGCCAGAGCCGCTAAGATCGAAGAACGCCCAAAACCATAGGTATAACGACCCGAAGGTTTGGCCTGAGATAACACACTCGCACCCCAAGCTAACGCCAGTCCTAATACGTCAGAGAAGTTATGTCCGGCATCCGCAATCAGCGCGAGTGAATGACTCAGATAACCATAAATTAGCTCAATGACCACAAAGCCTGTATTGAGAATAATGCCCCAAAAGAAAGCGTAGCTGTAATTGCCAGGACTGTGAGTGTGGGCGTGGTGTTCATGTGCCATGAAAATTGACCGCGTTGTTTCCTTAGACTAACGCTTGAGAGCCGCCTTAGCTAGAACGACTCTGAGAGTAGGAATCATCTTTATTTATTCGGCAGTCTTGCCGTACTCAGAGACTTTTTTGATATCGATCTTCCAGCCAGTCAACCGAGCAGCCAGGCGCACATTTTGGCCTTCTTTGCCGATTGCCAATGAGAGTTGATCATCAGGGACAATGACATGGGCTTGACGGGCATCCGGGTCAACGAGTTTGACTTCAATGACTTTAGCTGGTGATAGGGCATTGGCAATATAAGTGGATGGGTCAGGCGACCAGCGGATCACGTCAATTTTTTCACCCCGCAATTCGGCGACAACAGCCTGAATGCGCGAACCGCGGGCACCAATACACGCTCCGACTGGGTCAACATCGCGTTCTAGGGTATCTACGGCAATCTTGGTACGTGGGCCGACACTGCGGGTTGGCGGATTAGCTTCACGAGCTACAGCCACAATACGCACAATCTCATCTTCGATTTCTGGGACTTCGTTGGCAAATAAATAGACGACTAGACCCGGATCAGCCCGAGAAACTGTCAACTGAGGGCCACGTCGGGCGGTATCCCAAACAGTTTTAAGAAAAACCTTGAAGACCGTGCCAGTACGATTATAGGATTCGCCGGGGAGTTGTTCGTTTTGGGGTAATTCGGCCTCGACTTCTGATTGACCATAACCACTAGTCACGCCCATCACGACGGCGCGTCCCTCAAAACGCAAACTGCGGGCTTGGAGAACGGTGCCTTCGAGTTCTTTAAATTCCTCAAAAATGATTTTGCGCTGTTGATCGCGCAATTGTTGGTTAAAAACCTGTTTGGTCTGAATCGCCGCCATTCGCCCAAACTCGCTCTTAGTGGGCGTTACATCGACGACTACCACCCCGCCAGCTTCAGCTTGAGGGACTACTTCGCGCACTTCAGCCAAACTGATCTCATGATCTTGGGTGGTTACGGTTTCGACAATAGTTTTGGTGGAGAGGACACGAAAGCCTTCTTCTTCCATATCGAGTTCCACTTCAAAGTTACTGAAATAGTCCTCATCAAAGGTCACATCGCTTTCTTTATAGGTTTTGCGAAACCGCTCATAGCCCTTAACTAAGGCTTGTTTGAGCGCCTCAGTTACGGCGGAGGTTGGTAAATTGTTTTTTTTGCTGATGGAATCAATTAGGGCCGCGAGACCGGGCAAAGGAACCATAGACATCGTGTAAACTCCATTCAGTTGTGTGGTCAGGGGTGAGGAATGAGTTGGACACTGGCTACTTCAGCCCAAGCAAAGCTCACAGTGCGGCCTTGATGGCTGATATAAAGCGTGTCATTTTCTCGTTTGAGTAAGGTGCCTTCCCAGTTTTTTTGACCACGCAGAGAGCCGTAGCCCGTCACACAGACCGGAAAACCCCGAAACGCTGCTAATTCACGCTCGGTAGTCAGCTTGCGGTCAATACCGGGACTTGAGACTTCGAGGGTATAAGGAACAGCGAACCAGTCAGTTTCATCCAAAGCGGGTTCGAGTAGACGGCTAAATTGTGCGCAGTCTTCAAGACCCGTTCCATGATCCCGATGACGGATATCAACCCGCAACACAGGCATCTGGGCATGGGTTTGGTAAGCGACCTGTACAACATCAAGTGCAAGTTCCTCGCCCAGACTTTGGGCAAGAACCGTAACCTGTTCGATTAAGTGACCATAAACCTGTATGGGCATAAAAATAGGGGCCACAAACCCCTCACTCCTGAGTTTAGTTTAACAGTTCCCCTAAGCACTGCCCAGAGGTCTGGGATATTGGCTGGGTGCGGGCATTAAGAAAAATGTACTTGTACCATTTGGTACACCCGCCGCGCAGCGTCTCTTCTAAAATTATGGGGATCAACCTTCGAGATATGTATTGTGAGAATGTCTGTGTCTAGCTTTACCCGCACTTCTGCATCGTTATTAGCTTTTAGCATCGGTCTGTGTACTTTGCCTGCTGTCGCCCAAACCGAATCTGTGGGACGGATAGTTCCTGGGATTCTGCAAAAAATTGGCACAGTCAATGTAAAAACTTTAGCGGCTGTCCCCAAAAACAAAGTCACTCCAGAGCCGCGTTTATTCGTCCGTCCTTTCAACCGTAAGCCTATTTTAGCGGGCGATAATCAAGCCCAACTCACACCCATTCCTGCTCTAGTTAGTGGCTTGCCTCAGCCCAACTTTGCCTTAGCTAAAGGTAATTTTTTTGGTTTTGCCGGGATCAGTGAGCGGGAAAATAATGCTCTAATTGGCGGCGCTGTCGAACCGCCAGATTATGCTCTGGCCGTGGGTAATGGCTATGTGGTAGAAGCGGTTAATAATTCGCTAGCTATCTATACAACAGGCGGAATTCAAGCGGTGCCAACCGTGGCGACCACAACATTTTTGGGCTTAGCCCCCAGTGTATTTCTGTCAGACCCCAGAGCCTACTTTGACCCGGATACCCAGCGCTGGTTTGTAGTGGAGTGGGCAATCAATAGCAATACAAAATCCAGCACCTATATCGCTGTTAGTCAAACTGCTGACCCTACGGGAACCTTTGATATCTACACTATCGATAGCAGTGATAAGAGTGTAAAAGGCTGTCCTTGTTTTCCTGATTATCCCCAGATTGGGGCAGATAAAAATGGGTTTTATATCAGCAGTAATCGCTTTGGTATCCTCACCGGAGCTTTTACAGGGGCTAATATTTATGCACTTTCCAAACTTGGCCTCACCCAAGGTACCCTGCCGCCCGTGGCTCAGATCAACCCACCACTTGGCAATAATGGTGAAGGATTTGCTGTACATCCTGCCTTGACCCCACCGGGCGGCAGCTATGAGACAGCTAATGGTGGCACAGAATATTTTGCCAGCACCCTTGACCCCACGGGTACCTCAGATAACCGGATGGCGGTCTGGGCGTTAGTTAATACCAGTTCCCTTAATACTAATATCCCCAATGTCACCCTCAAAAAAACCTTTGTCACAACCGAGACCTACAATTTTCCTAAAGCCGTTCCCCAAAAGCCTGGCTCCTATCCCTTTGGACAATCTCTGGGCGAACCGCTGCCGTTGATGAATGGTAACTTAGATGACCGGGTGACCCAGCCTGTTTTTACCAATGGCAAGCTCTGGGTATCTCTGACCACAGGATTGACGAGTACCACTAATGGCATCGCTTATTTTGTTTTTGCGCCTAGCACGAGTGGCGGTACTTTGTCTTCAACCGTTGCCGGCCAAGGTTATGTCAGTGCCGGGAAAAATAGTGTCACCTACTCAGCGATTGGGGTCAATGCCAAGGGGCAAGGTGCAATCACATTCACGCTCTTCGGCCCAGACTATTTTCCGAGTTCGGCTTTTATCGGGCTTAATAAAGCTAAAACTGTTGGCCCAATCCAAGTCTCTGGCGTCGGTCAGGCTCCTGATGATGGGTTTACGGCCTATCCACAGTATGGCGGTAGTGGAGCCGGACGGTGGGGAGATTACTCCGGTGCAGCAGTAGATAGTGATGGCACGATCTGGCTGGGTACAGAATACATCCCGCCCTTACCACGGACAGAGTTTGCTAACTGGGGAACCTATATCACGCAATTTAAACCCTAGTTGACTTAAGCAAGGGCGGCATTGGCTTTTTGGAACAGGCGTGCCACCCTTGCCTACGGAGCCATTAACTCAGCTATCCTAAGAAAATTCACCCCGGAAAATGTGTGATGCTTGCCAAGTCAGTGTTGGGTTTGAGTCTTGGTTTAAGTTTGATCTTGCCTGTTTGCGCTCAGACCACTGTCGAGTCAGGCCAAGTGCTAACCCAAGTTTTGCAGCCGATGGGCATCGTAAATCTCAAAAAATTAGCGGTGGCTGAGATACTACACACAACCCCCACCCCGCTCATTCATGTTCGTCCGCAGCGACCGACGCTCGCTGGCAATGAAACTTTAGCCTTACCTCGGGCAAGTACTAATCCGATCACCGCCCAAAGGTCAGCGGCTACGTTTGGGTTTTCTGGTATCAATAGCTTACAAGATGACACGGCTAATGGTTTTACGACGGAACCCCCAGATCAAGGTTTGGCAGTGGGTAATGGCTATATTTTGGAAGCAGTCAATGATTCATTAGCTGTTTATACAACCCAGGGTATTCAAGTCACGCCTGCTGTCGGACTAGCCGGATTTTTTGGTCTGCCAGCTCAGGCATTTGTGTCTGATCCGAGAGCCTACTATGATGCCGATACCCAACGCTGGTTTGTTGCCGAGTGGGTCAGTAGTACCCGCTTACAAAAAAGCGAGTATTTAATTGCCGTAAGTCAGACCAGTGACCCCAGTGGTGATTTTGCCGTCTACAAGCTCGATGCGACCAATAGTCAGGTACCGGGCTGTCCCTGTTTTCCTGACTTTACCCAAGTTGGCGCAGATAAATATGGCTTTTATCTAAGTGGCAATTTATTCGGTAAGGGCAGCTACGCTGGTGCGGATATTTATGCATTTTCTAAACAAGCTCTGGTCGCAGGAGTGCTACCTCCTGCCGTATTATTTCTACCAGCCTTTGGCTCAGAAGGAGAAGGTTACACCATCTTGCCGACGATTACGCCACCGGGTGATAACTTTGACCAACAACAAGGCGGTACCGAATATTTTGTCAGTTCATCCCAAAAGCGTACTGGCACCAAGCTCGCCCTTTGGGCGTTGGTAAATACCAGTTCCCTTGAGAGCCCGCTACCACAACTCAAACTGCTCAAAACTCTGGTCAATAGCCAAACCTATAGCTACCCTCCTGCGTCTGACCAACGTTCGGGTAAATATCCGCAGGGCGAGTCTTTGGGTGAGCCGCTGCCGAAGCTCGATAGTGGACAAACCGCTGTTCTAGCCGCTACCTACGCCAATGGTAAAGTTTGGGCGGCTTTGAATACGGGACTCACTAACACCCAGGGTCAAACTAAAGCAGGTATTGCCTATTTCTTACTACAACCAGGTTTTCAGGGAAAAAATCTCGTGGCTAGTATCCTGCGCCAAGGCTACATCAGCGCCGGACAAAATAATGTCATCTATCCTTCACTGGGGATCAATGCGCAAGGTAAGGGGGCGATGGGTTTCACATTGGTGGGGACTAATTATTTTCCGAGCGCGGCTTTTGTGCCTTTGAGTGAGACCACGACGGGTAACATCCAAATTTCAGCAGTTGGTCAAGCCCCCGATGATGGCTTTACAGCCTATCCCCTGGGTGGTGGTAATGGCGTCGGACGCTGGGGAGATTATGGTGCAGCGGGGGTCGCAGAAGATGGTTCAGTTTGGATGGCGAATGAATATATTCCGCCATTGCCACGCCTAGAAATCACCAACTGGGGAACTTATATTACGCAGTTCAAGCCTTAGGGGAGAACAGCTTATATCTTTCACTCACCTAAGCTCAATGTTTTGCTCTCAAAATCTCTAGTTGAGCTTCGGTTAATCGTCCTGCTTGATCGAGTAAATCAATAATATCGGTAATCGTTAGTACAGCATGGGCTTGATAACCCTGTTGTGAGACCGCATCTTTGACACCATGTTCATGGTCGATAAAGACGACAATATCTTTGACTAATAGACCAACAGATTTTAGTTTTTCTGCACCCTCAATAACGCTACGTCCCGTGATTAAAATATCATCAACGACCACAATTTTTTCACCGATCTCAAAGGCACCTTCAACAACTTTTTTGGTGCCATGGGCTTTAACTTCTTTGCGCGGAAAGATCATCGGACGATGGAGTCGTAACGCCAAGCCAGCGGCGGTCGGTAGTGAGCCATAGGGAATTCCCGCAATCCTGTCAAAGTCTAGCTTTTTGAGAATATCGGCGTAGGCACTGAGCATCTTCTGAAAAACTTGGGGATTTGAGATAACGTTTCTGAGATCAACGTAATAAGGGAAGGTTGCACCTGAAGCCTGCACATAATCGCCAAACATAATGCAGCCCAAGTCATAAAGTTGCAATACTAAGTCCAAGTAAGGCTGGGTACGTAATAAGCAAATATCTGGTAACCAAACTGAACAAGTCGTGTTTGCGGCGGTAATCCGTTCGCGCTCCTGATTCACTTTTTCCCGTAACATATTAACTTTTTGGATTGCATTAGGACCACTCAGCATTGAGTGCGGTACCGGAATTAACAAACCATCACCACTAGTTTTTAGGCCAGCCTGTAGGGTTTGCGTCAAATCTCCGCCTTCGCGCCAGAGTCCGCGTGCTAGGATCACCCGTTCGGGAGCTAGTTCACGTACCCGGGCTAGGGCATCTAGTCGGGTTGCACCGATTTCGAGCGCTAGTTGTTCTGGTGATCCCCAGGTTTTTACTTCACGGACGATATGCAGGTACAAGGGGTTTTCGGGCAGGGGGTAATCTTGAATAACTGCTGCTGAAAAGTCAGGCGTTTGACACAAAATAAATACAGCTTTTGTGGGATAAGTTAGAAAGGGTGCCGTATGATCTTGTCCACCGTAGGGCATGAGGGTAACGGCATCGACACCCCATACCTCAAAAATTTGTCGCGCAAACACAGCACTAGTTGCCGGATCGCCATGTTTGGCATCAAGAATCACGGGAATCGCGCTCGGAATCGCTGTCAGTACTTTTTCGAGTAGCACAAACCCTTCTACGCCCAGAGCTTCATAAAATCCCAAAGTTGGCTTGTAAGCACAAGCGAGAGTAGCAGTTTGGGTGATAATGCCCTGCATCCAAGCCCAGAGATTGGCATAGAGGTCATCACTTTGGTCATAGCACTCAGGCAATAAATTCGGGTCAGGGTCTAATCCGACACACAAAAGACTTTGATTGTGTTCAATTGCTGAGGCTAATTTATCAGCAAAGTCCATGGGCTTGCTCAGAGGTATATCTAGCGTAACGCGATATTCAAGGAACCGTGGAGTCGCTACTTCCCGGAATGAATACCAAGGGTAATTTGCCAAACCACCCATCATAGCGGTTACAAGTGACTGCTCCAGTGATGCCCTAGCATCAAAAGTCCATTGACACCATGCAAAAGGCGCAGCAGTAACGGTTGGGAAGAGTGGGTTCGACTCATGGGTAAGTACAATGCACTTATCCACGCCATAGGAGCACTTTATGAAATAAGCATAAATACTAATAAAAGTTAAAATAGTATCAGTTATACTGCTTTGCGGGTTTTAAAAGATATCATGTTATCCCTAAATTTTGAGACTCCAGAAACTCTACTCCAGCAAATTGCCGAGCGTGCCCGAGCTCGACGCTTGGCTCTCAATCTCTCTCGAATCGGCCTAGCCTCGCGTTCAGGCGTTAGTCTCGGTTCGATCACGCGCTTTGAACGTACAGGACAGATCAGCCTTAGCGAGCTTACTTCAGATTGCCCTTGTCCTCGATGCCCTAGATGACTTTAAGACCCTCTTCCCAGAAAACTCCCCAAGGCTTACCACCCTTGATGAAATTCTCCGGGAATCTCACAAGCCCCAGCGCGGGAGACTTCATTACAGCAATTTTCAAGTGAAAGAGCTATATTAATTGGACTAAATGGAGAGGGTGATGGGAAAACCATATTCAGTGGATCTGCGCCAACGGATTTTAGCTGCCTACTTCAATAAAGAAGGCTCACAACGAATAATTGC
>JBBRQP010000021.1:0-38267 GCA_038226175.1 Gloeobacterales cyanobacterium | reverse complement strand
GTAACCAAATAATTTGCAGGTGGGTGCGTTCCACCCCGTCCGTTGCTTGGCGGTAGCGCTTTTCTAATTCTTCCACACTCAGGTGGTTCACAAGACTGAGGTTCTTTACCACACCTTATTCTATAAGCGGAAAGTGTATTACCCGAAATAATGTTGTTTGCTGTATTCTCTCCGTATTGATACATAGAAGGTGGCAACATCAGAACGAGGAAAAGAATCACACTCCGCACGCTTTCAGATCTGATGATATTTCGTAGAAAACTAGACTGTTTGAGAGGAACTATCAAAGCTGCTGCTAATAATACAGAGAGAAAGAGAAAGTACGATTTATCCGCTGAACCAAAAAGGAAAAAGAGGCAGCTTGCGAGCATAAATACAATGACTAGGATGACATTTTTGAATAGAGAAATAAGACTGCGTTTCTCAGGGGATAGAATGCTTTTCCAAAACATCAGCGCACTCAAAAGGGTTCCTATTATCGCCAAGACAAAAACGACTGTGGCGACAGAATAAGCCGCTATGTTGAAAATATCTGTGAGGCTGACGTATTCAAGCACATTGATATTAAATGGCGACTAGTAGCCTCAAAGATATAAGAAAGACAAAAAAACGGCGTAGGAGCTAGCGATAAGCCATTAGGTAGTCACAGATGGGGAATCTTTCTTCTCTACAGTTGAGGGTGCAGACATAATTATTTAAAACCTTTATGAGTTACTGCTTAAGTTATACCTTAACAGACACGTTTTTGTATATTCCAGGTGAGATGACAGAAACAAACTTAATCAACAGGTTTGATATCATAAATGAGCAAGTCAAAATAATAATAAGTATTGTTACAACCCTTGCAATTATTAAAGATTTGAGAAAATAATATAGCAATATTTTAAGGAGCATAAAATGCCTAAAACATTAAGTCACCAACAATCAGAGATTCAAAATCTCATAATGGGCAAACGTCATAACCCTAAGTGCGACTCTTGGATCAAAAAATCCATGACAATTCACAAGTTTGTTCTGTGGACAGGGATGTTGCTAATTTTTGTTGCACCGACGATGGGAGTACGCGCACAACAAGGCTGCAATAGGAGCGAAATCGCTTTTCATCAAGAGACACAGAACATGATGCAAAGCGCCAACTCATTAGCTTTGTAAAGATCGAAGTCGTCGGGCTACGCCCACAGATATGACCAGAGGATCCTCCTCTAACCGTTCAATGGCATCCACAGGAATATCAGCAGTAAAGAGGTTTGGGCTAATTCGGGCGCGGATGTAAATTGAAGGGGGGACATAGTCAGCTTGGGAGACTTTCACAGTTACAGGCAATAATCCTTTGAGCGTATTGATGTCTAGCGTGCGGGGATCTATTTCCAGTTTTCTTGAAAGCTGTTCCGTGGACTCAAGCCGATACTTAGATTTGTTCTGATTATCCATTGGGGTATCCCACATAGGCTTGTATTTACTATTGTAGTGCCTACTTTCTTCGGTGAACCCCTCCGCATGGCTCAGGAGAGTAGATCTCTAACTGCCTGGACGGCGGCATTGGCATCCACGCGCCCAAGCCCATAACGAGGATCCCATAAGGAATTTGGTGGTCCGGATCTAGCGGTTTTAGCCAAAATATCGCGGATTTGCTCTATGGAAATCTTTATGTTGATACTACTAGCCTCTGCGAGCATAAGGGCAATGACCCCAGCTACAGCTGGGGCGGCCATGCTGGTACCGGACTTGCGAGTGATTCCTGTGAGAGTACAGGAATTAGCGGCCAGCACCTGATGACCAGGGGCACTGATTTCGGGTTTCTTCCTGTTATCGCGGGTAGGACCAGAACTTGAGAAATAGGAAAGCGGTTGGCCTATGACATGGGCATCATAAGAACCAACGACAATGCTGAGTCGTCCACAGGAGATCGAACCGAGAGTACAAGAGTTGTCATTGGGAGCTTCAAAATGTGACTGGTCACCGTCGTCTCGCTCGATCCAAGCGTGGAAGTTGCCGTCGCTCACTACTTCACCGTGTAGGCGGATAGTGAGACTAGAGGGCAAAGCTGCTGCTGCACTAGGATCCATGTAAATGCCGAAGGTGTTGTCGCCGTTATTAGGATCCCCTTGGCGATGGGCGGTAAAGAAGAGCACCGCATTTGTGGCTTGATCTCGAATCCGGGCTGAGTGCCCTAGCAAAATACTGCCTAAGCTTGTGCCCTGTGGATCAATGAGTTCGACCCGAAAGCTATCAGCACCGTCATACCAGATCTCCAGTTCCTTCCCAGAAGTATCGTTTTGGTCGATCTGCCAGACTAGATCCTTGAATGCATTTGCCTGGACGCTGCCTGCAGCATGAATGCCATCGGCGAACGAGTTGGCAGCGGCGATCACCACAGCGCGGTTAGCTTGCTGGCTGATAAGGGCATCTATGCCCTGTTCGACTAAAGTTGAGCCATCATGGGGGCCACCATTGGTACCCAGGCTCAGGTTGACAACGCAGGGGTTATCTTCGGCAAAGTCAAAGATGAATTTGAGAGCTTCCAACAGTTGTACTGAGTCGCCAAAGGAGGAACCGAGTACTTCTTCCCCAGAGAAAGGAATATCGCTGGCGGAGAGTTGAACGAAGACAATATCTGCATTGGGCGCCACGCCAGGGGTACCACTGCCGTTTCCATTTCCCGCGACGATGTCCATAACATGAGTTCCATGTTCGCCAAAACGAGCTGGTCTGTAACCCAGAGCAGTGTAGGGGTTGCTTGCCTGCAAAGCTGAGTTAATCTCGGAACGCCTGTATACCTTCCCGTAACCAAAAGGGCTGTCAAAGGATGTCGGTGCGCCCTGATCCCAGATGGCCTGAATGCGGCTAGTGCCATCGTTATTGCGAAAATTCTGATGGGCGAAGTCGCAGCCGAAATCGACAATTCCGACTATCACCCCTCGACCCTGCTCGCCTCCTGCATTGACTGGCAGTAGATCTACTCGTGCCTTTATTTCGGCAATAGTATCTCGCAGAAGCGGCCTTAAAGGTTGAGCTGGCTTAAGGCTAATTACCTCAGGAGCTTGATGGAGTGCCTCTACCCGACTGAGTGGTATTCGGGAAGTGACAATTGCACCGTCTTCAAAGCTACCTATGTCTGCTCCTCCAAATACTTCGCTCCGCGCAAACCAAGCATCTCGGTTCGAGACCTTAACGATGACCGCGATTTCGCCCTCTGATGTCGAGACCGTAGCACTAGGCTTCCATCCCCGACCCCGACGTTCGAGCATGTGTTGGAGTTTCGGGTCAAGGTTGGACATAACAGAGATGGACTGAAGATACATTTGGTCTCCTCCTAATATTCTGGTGAGCCTGTAACTGTTCAACGAAGAATTGGTCTTTTGGTTCTAATGGAGAGGTACTAGTTACAAAATTCTTCTCAAGACATTGTATACATAGCTCATTGTTTTTATGCACCTGCTATGGTTTGGGAAGCAAGACCGATGGACATTTTTTTGCAGGTCTAAATGCGCATTTTTGTGAGCCACACAGTAATTAAACCCAATATAATTAGGGCTTTTTCAATAGATCTGAGAGTATGTTTTTGGAAAGAGCTTCTCTTTTCGATCTCTTTTGCTTTTTTTCTTCCCCTTCCCCAAGTTTAGCCATATCCGCGTCTAAGCGATCAACCTCCTGCCGGAAAGTAAAGTCGTTATAAAGCTTGACGGCATCAAGTAAGGAGCTAGATAGTTGCTGACCATCTTTGATGCCCAAGAATTTTGACAGAATTGCTGCACTAGCGGCAGTTGGCGTGAAGGCTGACAACTCATCCTGTAAAGTGCCATCTAGGCTAATAACTATATATGGAATATCACCGTTGTACGCTTCTCCGTTAGCATTAACAACTTGTCCTTTGTTATTGACGCTGTAATTTTTGCGAAAATGTTCGTCAATACTGTCCACGTTCCCATCAGTGATAAGACGAAACCCCGGTGGTACTGGAGATGCGCCAGGCCAATAGATGTCAAGAGCTTCAGAAGCAAAGAAAGTAGGCATATTATCAAAGAGTGCTTCGGCGAGAATGCCAGCAATCTTAGCGATCGCTCCCGCAGTAATCAGATAGCCGCTGTGAGGAAGAAAAATGGGAATTCCTGCTGCTGATAAGAAGGCACCACCAACGAGGTTGAAGATCTCCTGATCAAAGTCGTTAAATACGAGCGAAAGATCCAGGGTTAAAGATTTCTCGATCAATGCAGGGGAATAAAAAACGAAAGGTGTTCCCTGTTTGCTTGCAGGTGGTCGATTCAAGTGAGTTTTGGGCTCTACAGCGTCAACAAGAAAGTTAAGAGCAAGTGGTTTAGCGTCAAAAGTTGTGATACTTTTGATGGCTGAAGTCACGAGTAGAGGCTTTTTAGATCCATATCCGAAGAAGCTTGGATTGTTGCCAGTGTATACCTCGCGTATCATGACCGTCAGAGGTAGACCAGGGCCAATAGGTTGAAAAGGTACTGCATTCCCTTGATCACCAGAGGTGTCTGTTTGAAGGATATTATCTACAGCGAGTTTGCCAGTCGAGACATTGATTTGATCTGGACTCCTACCAGTCCTCGCCTCAGAAATTTCGTTTTCGGTGAGAATGGTACTGCCTTGAGCGTAGTACAGCATTGAATACTCCTTAATTGATTGGGTATATTGAATTTGGAAAAAGTGGCTGGTATCTCGATATTTGTAAGGATCTACGATACAGATAAACATGATCAGACTGCGTTGTTTGTGTTTATCGTTGGCGGTGATTACGGAACCATCGCCCAAAGAGTGTTGACAAGGCTGAACCCTGTAAAGCACGCGCAGAGAATTCTTCAACATGATGGAGTTGCATACAAAAATCTTAGAAGCGGCTTTTAAGTTTCTTGTATATATTATCTGAGATAAGAATAACTGAGAAAATATGGGATATCAAGTTAAGTTTTGATAAGCTTTCTGCTCTCTAAGAATTGCCCAATACCCGACTATTTCTCCAATTGAGAGTACGGTCAAAAATTCAGCTTATGATCAACGGAAACCAATAAAAAACCCCCTTCACAGGGGGGGAACTGGAGTCGTCACGAATGACTTAACCAAGTTATAGCCCATACCCTAGGAGAAACGTCTTGCGAACCGACCATGTGTTTTATCGCTTGTTCAAAGACTACCCTGAGACATTATTTGACCTATTGGGGGAACATCCCACCAGCACCTATGTGATGAGTGCCGTGCAGGTCAAAGAATTAGCCTTCAGTTTTGATGGGGTCTTGGTGCCAGAAAACGGGGAAGGAACCATCTACTTTCTGGAAGTGCAGTTTTATGATGACCCAGCATTTTATCTACGCTTATTTGGAGAGGTATTTTTGCATCTGAGTGAGCGCTACCGAGGAGCTAAAAAGTCTGATGGGGGAATGCTTCAAGAGGTGCGAATTGTGGTGCTGTACCCCGAACGACGGGGAGAAGCCCAACTCTGGACATCCTTGCATCGGGATGTGCTGACCCTACCCTCAGTGCAATTGATCTATCTAGATGAAATACCACAGACCGATAATATCTACACCGAGTTGATGCGGTTAGTTGTGGCAGCCCCAGCAGTCGCACCTGAGCAAGCGCAACGGTTAATGAGTTTGGGGGCAAGTGGTTCGGTGCTAGATATTTTGGAGAATATAATGGTAAACAAGTTTCCAAGAATGAGCCGTCAGGAGGTACAAACGATGTTGGGATTAACGGATACTGCCCTGAGAGAAACCCAGTTTTATAAAGATGTCGCGGCTGAAGGAAAAGTTGAGGGGAGAGCTGAAGGAAAAATTGAGGTTGCGGTTAAAATGCTCCGAGCCGGCATGGGATTTTCCCAGGTAGCAGAACTTACAGAGCTTCCAATAGAGACAATACAAACTGCTTTATTACAGGCTCAGGAAGAAGAAAACTAGAGCGTGGGTTACTTAAGCAATACGCACTGCTGGGAAGCATTGTAGGCGAGTGATCGGCTGTCTCGAAGGTTCAACTATTGGCACCCGACAGTTGTTTCGGCAGGTAAATCCTTACTCTAAATCTGCTGGCAAGTTAAAAATCTGGTTGATATCATCTTTTTGGAAACCCAAAACAAATGGGCGTTTGCACTGGGGAATAAGTTGGACATCATAAATTTCTTCAATTCCGCCAGTAAACTCTAGCCATGCCTCTACCACTCCCGTAGTTAGATGTACGACTTGTATCCCACACTGAAGCGTTTGCTGGGCAATAGTAGTATCGCCAAAGGTAGCCTTTTCTCGGGCTTTGGATAGCCCCACAAATCCATAATCTCCGCCAATCGCCAGACCCCGCAAAAAGCCTGGTAACCGGGCTACGGACTGCCAGTGCTCGCCCTCCAACACGCCCATTTCACCCTCACCTGAGTTGAGTAGCCAGAGTTTACCCTTATGGACACGCGGCGAATGGGGCATAGAAAATCCTTGATAAATAACTTCCCGGCTCGCAACATCAATGACACAGCCTGCCGTAGCCTTTTTCTCACGCCAACCAGCGGCTACGTCCGTACTACCCAAAGCCACGGCATAGCGCATTTGACCATTTTCTAAGGCAAGACCATTAAGATGACATCGGTCTTCGGGCACCAGGCGAGTAATAAACTTAGGCCACCAAAATGGTACAAAGCTAAAGTGTTGACTGACTTTTGCTACACAAGAAAACCGGGTATTCACAAAACAAATATCTGACCCTAACCTAAACAGGTCATGCACTGCCACATCACCAGTAGTGTAAGAGACCTGAGGCAAGTAGAGATTATCATAGTCCCGGTCAGCGTAATAAATTGGGAGTAACTGGGGCGCTTTAGTAAAACTCCAAACTTGGTTGCGCGTGCCTAGGAGTAAACCATCAGGATCGGTATAAAGTCCCATGGCACGGTCATAGGTTCGCATCAGCATCCGTAACTTATTTTGTGTACTACCGATAAAACATAGTTTGCCCGCTTGATAGGTTGTCACCGCTAAGGTCATCCCTAGGTGATCCAAGATGTATGTAAAGTTAGCAGAATGCACAAAACTAACCTTAGCTTCAGTTGCTTGATCAGTTGTAGGATTAGACGGCGCATTCATAGGATACTAGATTACCAAAATAGTGAGGGCTTTGGGACTTTGTAGGCTGATTTTAGCTTAGGCACATAGTATGAGATAGCAAATTCAAAAAATTTACAGATGAATCACAACGCTAGTGCTTAATCGAGATTAAAGATAAGTGAAACAGTATTAGAAAAGCTAGAGTTGGAACCAAAGTTAGCGGTAACTATATCTAGATCTCCGTCGCCATCCAAATTAACTAAGTCTATATCTCGAGGCTGCACAGCATCAAGGAGCTGTGCAGATGTCACACCGCCAACAAGGTTATTCAACTGCACACCGATAGTGTATTGACTAGCTACGGTTAGGTCTAGATCGCCATCGCCATCCAAATCACCTACGGCTACCGCTTGTGGTTCATTACCAACAGGCAAAGTAATAGCTGCGGCAAAGGAACCATTACCTTTATTCAATAAAACTGAAACTGTACTAGAGAATTCATTAGATACGACGAGATCATTATCGCCATCCCCGTCCAGATCGCTATGTGTAATACTATTCGGCAAACTGCCAACAGGTAGTGTTTGTGGTGGTGCACAACTTACTTGCGCATAAGCCGCTGGCGTAGTAATTGTTAGTGTAAGTGCTAACCCTAAAGCTGTGAATAACTTGAGTCTTTGTTCATGAGGGTTGTAAGCTTTTTGCATGACAAACTCACTAGAATAAACTTGTGGTATTAACTTAACACACTTGGTATTTTTTGGGGGTGCTTAGTATTACATCAAAAACCAAATTTTTAAGATATAGAGAGTTTTGAAAATCTATAATCTAGACCTTACAGTAACCTCATCTCAACACCATGTAGAAACTATTTAGCTATGTTAAGCTTTAGCCTATGCAGCGACGATCACTTCTCTGTTCCTCAATAGCATTGCTTGCAAGCGGTGCCACAACTAGAGCGCAGTTATTTGTGGATCTGGGCGTTGGCACAACGCTCATCCCGGCAAGTCCCGATCAAGGCTTCCATTTCCCTTATCTACTGTGGGTACCACCCGTCAATACTCCGCCAATACTGCCATTTTTGCTAGTCGAGCCCAATAACTCAGGGCATGTGTCACTCAAATTTAATGACCATCTCCTCTCAGCTGTCGAAACCGCACAGCAAGGACTCGGTGGCAACGTCGCACGTATACTCTCGGTTCCATTACTGATGCCAGTCTTTCCCCGAAATCCAGGACTCTATACCCATAGTCTGGGGCGGCAAACCATGCTGACGACTGAGCGCACACTACGACGCCTAGATTTGCAGTTATTAGCCATGATTAGAGACGCGAGGCCAAGGCTTGTGAGCTATGGCTTATCTGTAAATGATCAAGTGATTTTGACTGGATTTTCGGCATCGGCCATGTTTGTCACGCGCTTTACGATCCTGCACCCGCGTGCCGTGCGTGCAGTAGCCGCAGGCGGGCTCAATGGTTTTGTCATTCTTCCAGTGCCGAAGCTCAACACTATTACGTTGCAGTATCCTTTGGGAATCGCTGACCTCAGCACATTCACTGGTCAAATATTCCCAAAAGCTGCCTGGAACAATATCCCTCAGTTTCTATTTATGGGTGCGACAGACACCAATGATGCCGTACCTTATGATGATGCCTGGTAGTGGGTCAGTTTGAATCTCACTGATTTTGCTCTAAGAGTCCAACAATGTCTTCAATTGTCCAGATGTGGTCAGCAATACCTGCTGCTACTGCTGGGGTTGTCTTAAGTGTTTGGTGAACACGCACGAAATTGTAATAGACAAAATGAAGAGATATAGCATGTTCTAAATTCTCTACTTTCTTTGAAAATGCATTAGTAAGCCGAGTAAATCGTCTCATGCCCATACGCATGGTTAGGTTTTGCCGTTCAACATGGGATGTCCCAATGTGTTGAGCATCAGGCTCACCAGAAATAACTTTAGTTTTTGCCCCAATGCAAGCCGCAGGACTATAACGAACCTCATCTTGTGATGCCCCATACAACTTAATTAGCATCGCATAATCAATAGACCCACCAAAAGCACTTTCTACAGCTTCAAGATATGCCTTATGTCCGTCTGTACTAAGTTGTACACGATTGCTTAAACGAGAAGCTAGATCATGCATAAAAATTTCTCCATAGGATGCATCGCGCTTACCTACCAGCCAGCTAACCATTAGCTTTGTATCGGAATCCATACCAGTCCAAGTGTAGACATCTCCATAGCCAAACTCACCTTGTTTATCTTCTGGCACGTTCTTCTGCTTAGAGTACACAAAAGCCCAGATTTCATCGCACTGAATACGCTTACAAGTTAGGTTTCTAACCGTAATGTCATGGAACTCAGCACAGGCTTGACCGATATCAACCAAGAGCTTGGTAACTGTATTCTTTGCTGCTCCGGTCATACGTACAGTTGAGCGGATAGAACACCCTTCGACAAGGGCGGCAATAACTTGGACTCGCTTCTTTGTGTCTAACTTATTCATACTGACCATTATACTTGAGCGGACATGCAAGAGTCAAGCTCATTGGTTGACAAAAATGGTATTTTTGACCATAATAGTGGACATCTAATAAAAAGCAACTTTAGGAGTTAAAGCATGTTTTCCAGATCCCGGCAAAGTGACTCAAACAATATAAGCATCTATAACGATTCTGTGCCCGAGGCGCTAGAAATAGACTTGATTCGATGCGTGATTACTGAGTATGCGGCATCGTATCAATTTTGTTATGGAAACTTAAGCCATGGGAGTGCTCGTGACCTCTATCCCCTTTTCAGGACAGCAAGAATCGAAAGTAAAGTGCAGGAAGTTTTGTTAAATTATCCTTTTGCAAAAGTTGTTGAGAAACCTAACAGACCCAATACAGCGAACCACATTGAAATTATTTGCAATGACGTAATTTTAACCTTTAATGCTGTTGATAACAGAAATACACTTATTAGGCGAGCAGAGTTTCGAGAAACTTTGGCTAGGGATTCCCAGCAATTGTGGATACCAGATATGCCTAGCTATGATGAAACACTTGGTAACGTGTTATATGCTATTTTTTTACATGGTGATTCTACTAGTAATAGACCCACTTTTACTGATATTGTGTTTCCAGATGAGAAATGCAAAAAATATTTAGATAGAATTGCTCTATTGGATAAATATAAAGATATATTTCATGCTCAAAAAAGCGAGATCGAACAAGTTGAGCCGATTGAAATTATAATTAAAGAGGTTGAAGGCAGGGAAGGGAATATAGAATGAAAAGCAAGCATAATATTCTGAATTTTGTAGGCTCTAGATTAAAAGATGCTAGAGCCGTGCGAAATTTAACTGGTGAGCAACTTGCCACCTATCTTGGAGTCACAAGACAGGCTATTTCTTCTTATGAATGTGGCGATAAAACGCCGAGAGGCGACACAATTTCGCGCATGAGCGAATTCCTAAGGCTTCCGCCTGACTACTTTTATCTTCCTGATGGTATGGCAGATAGTTTTGGCAAATCTACAGTTTTTTACCGATCTTTAAGCTCTGCAACGAAAAATGCCAGACATAGCGCTGAAGTAAAGCGAAAATGGTTTCATTTGATAGTTGAATACCTGTCACACTTCATAGAGCTTCCTCATGCAAATATTCCTGACTTTGATATGCCTTCAAATCCAGAAAAAATAACTTTTGATGACATTGAGTTAACTGCATTAAAAACTCGTCAATTCTGGGGTTTACAGTATGGCCCAATCAGTAATATCGTTTGGCTGCTTGAAAATAATGGCATCACAGTAGGTAGATTTTCTTTAAATGCAGACGAATTAGATGCTTTTTCTGAATGGGTAAGTAGCAAACCTTTTATTTTCCTTAATAGCGACAAGAATTCCAGTGTTAGATCTCGTTTTGATGGTGTACACGAATTAGGGCATCTGATTTTGCATTCAAATGTTCCCAAAAACTTGTATAGTATGAGCGGACACTTTAAATTGATGGAACAGCAAGCACATCGTTTTGCTAGTGCTTTTTTGTTTCCTAAAAAGTCTTTCTTTGATCAGGTTTTCTTACCAGACTTGGATTACTTCTTATCCATTAAACAAAGGTGGGGGGTTTCAATCGGTGCAATGATTATGCGCTCAGTTGATCTCGAAATGGTCAATGATATTGAAGCACAATCCCTATGGCGAAAATATAGTCGATTGGGGTACAAAAAGAAAGAGCCCTTAGATGAAAAGATTCCTGTCGAAAAACCAAGAATTATTGCAGGAAGTATTAAGTTAATACTTGAAAAAAAATTACAGACCTTTGAAGATATATTGAATTACGTGAAATTATTTCATAATGAAATAGAAGAACTTGCTAGCTTGCCACACAATTTTTTAAGCAATCAAAAAACCATTATTGAACTACCTGTCAAAAGTTATGTTCAGCCACAAGGCATTTTTGATTCTGCTAAACCATCTACTGATTCATTAAAAGTAATTAGACTTTTTGGGGATTAGCCACGACCCACCTGGCTTGAGCCGCTTTCTTGGCTATGGCACTCCGTTCTTCCTTGCTCAGTTTTTCAGCTCTAGCCTTGCCACCTTTTAACCCGCCAAGTCTACCTAGGGCTACAGCAGCAGGGTTCTTCTCTGGCTCTAGTGGTAACTCATCCTGTTTGTCTTCTGGCATAGGGTCAGAAGTGGCTTGCTCTACAATGAAAGTGGCAAGCTGATTCAAATCGCGTGGTGTGCTTGAGCGTTTAGGCATACTAAAAGGCTAGCATAATCAGCCATGGAAAAACGTAAAAATTCTTTACAATTCAAACTGACCCACTACCTGATGCCTACTCTCATACTGATCGCAAAATCATATATGAGATGATTGGCAAAGAAATGATGCCGAATCGCTGGAAAAGTTGTCAGACTATTTATGGCAAGGCCGGCGCACCAGCAAAGTTCATTACCTATCATGGGGTTGGTCACGGCACAAATGGGCAAATTCGTACAGAAGTTGCAAACTTTTTCCGTCAATCTATCCTTATCTAAAAGTGTGGTCAGCTCGAATGTATGTTAACTAAAGACAGTGCCTCCCTGAGCAGAGGCACCGTTTGGCTCAAAGGTCAATTTCTAGGATTTTTGATGACCGAGACAGTGTTGGAGCCATAGTTACCCGTAATCACATCTAGGTCGCCATCGTTATCCACATCTCCGAGGACGGCAGAAAAAGGCTGAGTCCCGCCATTACTAAAATTCAGCGCAGGCTTAAAAGAACCACTGCCTTTGTTAAGTAGGACAGAGATTGTTCCCACCCCATTAGCCGTAACCGCATCCAAATTTCTATCCAAATTTAAGTCTCCCAAAAGCACAATACCTGATCCCGTTTGTGTAGGAAACAACTGGGGTGAACTGAAAGTGCCGCTACCGTTATTCTTCAGAACTGTAACCGTATTGCCATCAGGGAAGGAATAGCTCGTCGATACCGCCACATCCAAGTCGCCATCCTTATCTAGGTCACCCAAGGCCACCGAAAAGGCATCCTTGTCCACAGCGAAGTTTTGGGGAGTGCCAAAACTACCCGTACCACTGTTTTTGAGCACCGAGATCGTTCCTGTCCGTTGATTCGCCGAGACGATATCAAGGTCACCATCGTTATCTACATCGCCTAAGGCTACTGAGCGGGGGTCTTTATCGACAGTTAGCACCTGGGGGCTACCAAAACTACCCGTACCATCATTTTTAATCACCGAGACTGTATCTGGTCCAGGATTAGCCGAAACTAAGTCTAGATCGCCGTCTTTATCGATATCCCCTAGGGCAATGACCCAAGGCTTACCACCTGTGTTAAAAGTACCCGCTTGGGTGAAGGTGCCCGTGCCATCATTCTTAAACACAGTAGCGAGGCTGGCAAGACTATAAAACTCATAGTCTCCGGTAATAATATCGAGATCACCGTCCCCATCCACATCCCCCACCGCCACCGAAAAGGGCTTATCAAATAGGTTGGAGATTTGCTGGCTCGTATTGAGTGTGCCTGTGCCATTATTTTTTAGAATAGTGACCCCGCCCACAAACGAGGGGTAATCGTAGTTAGAGGCTACGACATCAAGGTCACCATCTTGATCAAAGTCGCCTACGGCTACGCCTCGCGGACCGATGCCCGTCGGAAAAGTAGCAACACTGACCTGCGCTGCGAGCGGTGCCGCAAGTAGCCAAGCTGTCAGACTCGTCACGCTCACACTCAAAGATAAAAAACGTGAAAATTTTTCTAGCGAACACACAGATGCTGTCATGGTTACACTCAAAATGATGTATAAGAGGGGAACTCTTTTCAAATTTTACCCTTAACCTAAGCTGTAAATAAAGAACTGCGCACAACTTTACACCTCTTCTAGGCGCGTCAAACTATCTGGCTCAAGCAATTTGCATTAGAGAGATAGGGGGGATTTTTGCAATAACACCGGACAGGAGGCATGGGTACGTACATAGTCCGAGACCGAATTACCCAGCAAACGATCAAGATCAGGTAAGTTACGGGCCACTGTGGGGCGATGGTCTTCGCAGCCAATAATCAACATATCGGCGTTATTCTCTTTAGCTAGCCGACAAATTTCTTCGCCCGGATTACCCACCCCATAAAAAGCCCGGTAAGGCGCGCCCTGCTGACGGACTAGTTCGGCGGCAGAAGCCAAGATCAAACTTTCTTGCTCGGGATTAACTAGTTTGCCTTCTTCACCTGAGGCCAGAGGGCGTGTGCGCACCCGAATCAAGAGCAATTCGCCGCCATCAATTACCCGGACTAAGTCAATGGCAGTTTTGAGGGCAAGTTTGGAGGCCATCGTATCGCTGACAGCAATGGCAATGCGCCGCAAGCGCGTCACATAACTGCCATCGCGTAAGAGTAACATCGGACAAGCTGCCCGTTGAAAAACATACTGACTCACCGAATTTTTGAGGATAGCCACGATGTTATTAAGTCCCCGTGATCCCATCAACAACAGGGAGGCTTGGGTTTCTTCGGCTACGCTACACACCACATCTTTGGGGTCACCACTACGTAAAATCGTATTAAAACTATCTTCAGGCCCCAGTAAGGGAGTTAATTTTTCTGTAGTTTCAGCCAAAATTTTGCGTCCGCGCTCCAGAGCCGCTTGTTGTTTTTCGGCAGAGGGGACTACTTTAACCACGTGTAGAGCTGTTACTCGCGTCCCACGACTGGTTGGTAAATCTAATAGTACCCGCAACATTTCTAAAGGAGCCGATGAATCCTCAACAGCTAGAAGAATATTCTGAAGTAAGGCCATCACTCACCGCTATCATCGTTAGTTTTAGTTTAGCAGGGGCAGTAGGTCAGAATACAGTTTTTGAGCCTAGACAGGACAGGCTAGGATAGCACTAAAACCAAGCGTGAGCCATGAAGAGTAGCTTCTGTCTTTATTACCATGAAAAAACTAAATATACCCCCGCAGGAATTGCCCAGAGCGGTCGGCAAATAGATTGGCATAACCAACCCGTGCCCTACAAAACTTATACTACCGCCCCGAGTATTGACCTCAAGCCCTATTTACCCGGAAAAGATGGCCTTGACCCTGGACTGCGCCAGTTATCACAACTTTTATATTTGACCTATGGGGTATCCGCTGTGGTGCCTTATCCTGATAAACCTCTATATATGCGCACTGCACCCTCAGCTGGGGGTTTATATCCAGCCGAAATCTATCTGGTCAGCCGCGGAAGCGATAGCTTAGCTGAAGGTATCTATAACTATCATGTGCCGAGCCATACCTTAGTACATTTTTGGGAGAAGCCAGCGTTTGAATCCTTGACCGCTAGCTGTTTTAAGCATCCAGCTTTGGTGGGTAGTGATCTAGCCTTGGTGATTACAGGGGTATTTTTGCGCTCACAATGGCGTTATGAAGACCGCGCCTACCGCCGTATTTGTTTGGATACCGGTCATCTTTTGGGAAATCTCACACTCGCAGCTAGTTTGAGTACCTTTGACCTACACCTGATTGGCGGTTTTCATGATCAAGACTTAGCCGAGTTGCTTTTTTTGGATAGTACGGAAGAAGCTCCTTTTTGTGTAGCAGCGCTTGCGCACCAAAACTTGCCCCATGGTCAGACCGTTTTACCTTCTTTGATTACCAGCGATTATCCCAAACTAGGTGCTGGTCAACTCTTGGCCTATCTACATCAGGCTTCCAATATCTGTCAGGTGCTCCCTCTCAATAGTGCTGAACCTGCGGTGAGCTATAACTTTCCCTTTGGACTTAAAATCGCCACTGAGACTACACCCTTAGATTGGCAAAACAGACTGCCACAGACGATCATGCATCGGCGCTCGACTAGGCAATACACGGCAGCGCCTTTGACCTGTCGCGAATTACTGACCCTGCTGCATTTTACCTACCAACCCCAAGCCTACGCCGATCAAGGACTCAACGTGCCCGATTATTTTGATCTCTCCTTACTCGAGACGTTTATTACGGTCACGGCAGTTGAGGGGCTAGAAGAAGGTTGCTATTACTATGCCCCCCAAGCGCAAGAACTACGTCAAATTCGCTTCAAAAATTTTCGTCGTGAAGTTCATTATCTGTGTTTAGGGCAAGATTTGGGGCGTGATGCTGGAGCTACGGTTTTTCATACGGCGGATCTCGCCACGGCCGTTGCCCGTTATGGTGAACGCGCTTATCGTTATTTACATATGGATGCGGGACAGTTAGGCCAACGGCTCAATCTGGCTGCTTTACACTTGGGTCTGGGTGTAAGTGGGATTGCCGGATTTTTTGATGACCAGGTCAACGAAGTTTTAGGTATTCCTGAGCAGGAGGCCGTCCTTTATATCACCACCCTGGGTCGTCCAGCTAGTAACCTGTAGTTTGAGCTGGGTCTTCGGCGAGCACAGATGGACGCGCTTGAGGTAAACGGAAATCCAGTAAGCCACTACTGACAAAAGGAATACTCGCTGGTTTGCCATAGCGGGTCAGGATCGCTTGCAAAAAACTATCTTGAAGTTTACGCAGGGTGGCAACGGGGCCTTGATTGAGCAGCACAAAACGCAATGGGCCTAGGCTTTGGGTATCAATCACGCCCGCTAGACAGCTCACATTATTGAGCGTGCCGGTTTTGGCGACGACGCCCAGTGGCATCCCGCGTTTTTTAAGAGTTCCGGGGTCAGGCCCTTTGACCGCCATGACATCGGCAAGTTTGAGCCCAGCCTCGGACATATGTTGGTCTAGAGTAGTGATCAGTGAAGCCACGGCTCCCGGTGAGAGTCGGTTATCGCGTCCTAGGCCAGAGGCTTGTTCGAGGCTAAATTCTGAACCTAAAAAAGCATAGGTTTGCTTGAGCTGCTGTTGGATTGCAGCAGGCCCCCCGGCTGATGCTGCCAACATATCTGCCATAGGATTAGAACTATAAGCATTCATGCGCTTAGCAATTTTCCATAAGGGCTGCGATGGATAACTAAGCAGTGGCAAAGCACTAGTCCAGGGGGGCACATCTACCTTGCGTACACTACCTAAGATCTGAATATGGGGTGCAGGTAAGTTTTTTTGTTGACGCAATGCCGAGAGCCGCGCAGGCCAGAGACTGCTATTGAGCGCAGTTTTGAGAGTCAAGATACTAGCTTGGGTATTGGTCGAAAAATTCATCCAAAATGAACCGCTGACCACCAAATCCCCTGTCACCTGTCGAATACCTGCTTGCTCTAAGCGTTGACCCAAAATCATACCGTCTTCCCAAAGAAATAAAGGGTCGGCATCGCCTTGAATATATAGATTACCCTTGAGCACCCCATTGTCAATGGAGCCATCTGTATAAACGCGGGTCGCAAATTGGTGATTAACCCCCCAATAATCGAGGGCGGCGAGGGTTGTCGCGAGCTTAGTTACCGAGGCCGCAGGTAAAGGGGTATGGTCTTGGTAATGTTCAATAATCCGGCCTTGACTATCCGCTAAGTAAACCCCTTGTAAACTAGGGTCAATATGAGAAGAGCGCAGTTGACTCTGAAATTTATCCAGCAGCTCTCCTGCGTGTACCGCTTGATTTAGATGGAGACTGACGAGTAACAACGCCCAAACTTGATACTTCATCCACATTTCCGATACTCTTAATGGATAATATCAAATCCTGTCAACTAGATACCTATTATTAGTAGAAGTTATCGTTATTGGTATAAAATCATGCCATTTGCTAACCCAACAGCTATCGTAAAGGAACATTTGATTAGAAGGTGCAGTCTATGTATCGCTGTTCTTTAGTAGGGTTATTATCCCTGGGTTTACTGTTAAATTTACCAGCGCTAGCTATGCCCAAACCCGAGTACCCGGTAGCTTTTGCAGCAGCACTTCACTTAGATGAAGCCCTAACGGTGATGGATACGATCCGCTATGCACCCACGACCTACCAGTTTACGGTATCAATTCCTGTATCCGCCAAACAATCCCTTGCCCAACTGACCATAACTATTCCCGATGATGGGGGGAGTTTTGGTGTAAATCTACCGCGCATTCAAGACGTCTATGCCTATATTCCGGCCAATGCGGCAGGCCCACGTAATATGGGTCAAAAACTTACGATCGTGACCCAAATAGTAGGACAAGTCGTACATGTAAAATTTGAACCACCCGTCCCACCCGGTCAACAGATCACGCTCGAAATGCAGCAAATGCGTAATCCCGAATCAAGTGGCGTTTATTTATTTGAAATCAATGCTTTGGCAGCTGCAGTCAATCCCATTGCCCAATTTGTAGGGTATGGGCGGTTAACTTTCCGAGACGCTGGTGGTGGACATTAGATTTACTTTTTGGGTAAGAGCGCTGGGTCAAAGGGCAGAGGATTGGGTTTCAAGACCGGGAAATAGAGCGTGCCATTAGCTTTGAGACGACCAGCAATTGCTTCGGCAGGCGGGCCACTCCCCACAAAAATATCCACCCGTCCTGCGCCTTTGATCGCACCACCGGTATCTTGATTACATACAAAGCGGGCAGGAAAATTATTCAGTGCTTGGCCTCGGTTTACATCGATGAGGGCGAGCGCGCCTCTCGGAAAAATTTGGCGGTCTAGGGCAATCGAACGCATTGCTGTCAGTGGCACCCCAATACTACCCGTGGGTCCTGGCTGCTGAGCGGGCATTTCCTTAAAAAACACATAACTCTCATTGGTATACAAAAAAGTTTTTAGGTCATCAGGATATTGTTGAAAAAATGCGCGAATGATCGGCAAGTTAACGTCACCGACAATTCGCCCCGATGCCGCCAAAGCCTTACCAAGACTCTGGTAGGGACGATCAGTTTTTCCGGCATAGCCCACGGGTAATATTTGACCATCGGGTAGCTGCAACCGCGCCGAACCCTGCACATGAATCAGAAAAACATTGAGAAGATTATCTAACCAAACAACTTCTGAACCACGCAATAATTGCCCTTCTTCGATTTCTTGGCGGCTATAGTAAGGCACGACACCTTGATCCGTTTGCCGCCCTAGAGCATTACCTTGGCGATCAAGGAGCAAATCACTGGGTAATCGATAAAGCGGATACCGAAACTGCGCATCCACTGTAAGACTGCCCATAAACAAAGGTTCGTAATACCCCGTAAACAGCACATCACCTTGTCCTTGTCGTCCGGCTGCTCGGTGAAAATCAAAATAGTGCCAAAGACGCAATTCAAATTCTAGAGCGCTTTGGCAATCACGCAACAGTTGCCGAAAAAACCAGAGACTTTCACGCACTTGTTCAAGGGCTAAACCTGCGGCGGGATAATGTTGCTGCGTAGTTTTTTTTTGTAAATAATCCAAACTGTAATCAATAGTTTGGAGTAGTGATCCTTGTTCTAGCCAATTTTGCCCTAGCGAACCAAGTAGTTCTATGGGAATGACCGGCTGTAACGGATTTTGGGGCAGATCAGTCTGAGCCTGAGCGGTAGTGGCCAAACTAAACAGCAGACTATGCCCAAAAGTGCGACGTTTCATCGGATCCAACTCCCGGCAGCTAGCTCTCCTACGATAGCAAAGCCTTACCCACCAGACAGGGCGTGGGTGCACTCAGCTGCGTCCATAGAGGTGTGTTAGCTTCAGTAACCACGCAGCCAAATCCGGGGTCAACTGTGAGGCTCGATAGCGCCAAGCCCAGTTATTTGTGGCAGTACCAGGACGGTTCATACGATGCTCGGTACCTAGTCCAAGTACATCTTGGAGCGGAAAAATCGCCGTATCCGCAATGGATTGCAGCGCGAGGCGGATAAAATCCCACTGCACCTGATCGAGATTATCTTTGCCTAAGTAGAGCATGAGATTTTGTTTGTCAGACACAGCCACTCGAGGGTCATCACGCCAACCAATGCAGGTATCGTTATCGTGGGTTCCGGTATAAACCACGGTGTTAGGGTGGTAATTAAAGGGAATATGGCTGCTACTACTATCGCCATTAAAGGCAAATTGTAAAATTCGCATCCCCGGAAATTTAAACTTATCTCGCAAAGCCTCAACCTGTGGCGTAATCACCCCCAAATCCTCCGCTAAGACCGGCAGCTGACCCAATTGTCGCTCTAGAGCAGTAAATAAGGCAGCACCCGGTCCAGTCGCCCAAACTCCATTGATCGCTGTGGTTTCGGTAGCAGGCACCCGCCAATAACTCTCAAAACCCCGGAAATGATCTAAGCGTACCCAGTCCACCCAGCGTAAGGTAGCACGTACCCGCTCCACCCACCAGTGATAGTCGGTTTCCTGTAGCGTATCCCAATCGTAGAGAGGATTACCCCACAGTTGCCCAGTCTCACTAAAGTAATCCGGCGGTACCCCGGCGACGGCGAGGGGCTTGCCCCCTTCGCTCATATCTGCAAGTTCAAATAACTCACGGTGCGCCCAAACATCGGCACTATCGTAGGCTACATATATTGGCAAATCGCCTAAGATCCGGATCCCATGCTGACGCGCATAATGATGTAAAGCTGACCACTGACGCTCAAACTGATACTGCACATAGCAGTGAAAATCTACTTGAGGCTGAAGGAGTGTTTTTACCTCACGTAGGGCAATCGGGGTGCGCGCGGCGAGGGGCAGCGGCCATTCATTCCACGAAGCATCGCCATAATAACTTTTGAAAGCCGTAAATAGAGCATAATCCTCAAGCCAGTGCTGATTTTCTTGGCAATAGGTCTGCCAGTCTTTGTGTAGCTGAGGTTGTTTGAGAAAGCTAACAAACGATAGCTTGAGTAGACGCATTTTGTGGGCGAGGACAGCCTTAAAATTTATATTCCCGTGGCTTGCTAGGGTAAGCGGAGTTTGCGGATCTAGGAGTCCTTCTTCAAGTAACGTCTCGGTACTGATAAGTAGAGGATTGCCCGCAAAGGCCGAAGCACACATATAAGGCGAGCTGCCGCAGGCGAGTTCGGTTGGGCCTAGGGGTAAAATTTGCCAAACCTGTTGACCACTGGTCGCCAAAAAATCAATAAATTCGTAGGCGCATTTCCCCAAATCGCCGATCCCGCCCACACTAGGCAAAGATGTGGGATGCAACAAGACACCACTGACACGAACCATAGCGTTTCTCTGATAACCCACTTAGTTTGACATACTCACACGTGCGAAAATGGATTATAACCAAAGAAGTAGCGGTAACCAACCGATGGGCGAATTTTTTCAAACAATTGCCAAATGGCCTGTTTTTTTGGCCGGTTCGATTCTCAGCAATGTCTTATCGACCTTTGACTGGATGAAACCCCTCTGGGCTAACCCCTTCTCAGCTACCTTCCTAGGCGCTTTGGGTATTGGGCTATTTGTGGGCTTGGTGCTTACCCTCAGGGCGATGCTGGGCTTGCACTGAAGCGGGGCATGGCGCAATGATAAACTAACTCTATGAATGCCAAATCTGTCCAGCACTTCAACGAAGGAATTAGTCGCTATGAGGCGGGAGAAGACCCCCAGCAATTAATCCCTATATTTCAAGAGTTAGGTCAAGAAGAACCAGAAGAACAATCGGTTTGGGTTTGTTTAAGTTGGCTCTATTTATTAGCCAATCAACCTGAAGAGGCCGTCAAGGCAGCCCGTAAAGCAGTTTTTTATGACCGCGATAGTGCACAAGCGCACCTGAATCTCACACTTGCACTCTTAGACAGTGGTCAGCAAGGAGCAAGTTATCATCTACAACAGGCTCAAGAATTACTCAAGCGCTACACCGAACAGCGCAAAAGTATGATGGAAAATTTTCAGTCTGCCCGACAAAGGCGGCCTGATTGGGTGACAATTCAAACGATTCAACGGAAAGTGTTAAGCTCTTGGTAGAACCTTCACAATTTCACGCCCACGTGCTTGCTGCTGCTTCCCTTTCACTCACTGAATTATTTCCTTTTCCTCTAGATGGATTTCAACTTGAGGCCATTGAACATCTCCAAAATGGCTGTTCTGTGGTTGTCTGCGCACCTACCGGATCAGGTAAGACCGTTATTGCCGAATACACCGTTCATCATGCGGTAGCTCAAGGTAAAAGAGTTTTTTATACAACGCCCCTTAAAGCGCTTTCTAATCAGAAATATCATGATTTATGTGAAGTTTTTGGGGTTGAAGCTGTCGGCTTACTAACTGGAGATATTTCAGTTAACCATGATGCCACAGTTGTGGTCATGACCACAGAAATTTTTCGTAATATGCTCTATGGCATTCCTCTAGGTGAGATGGGTACAACTTTGCAAAATGTGCAAGCTGTGATCCTAGACGAGTGTCATTATATGAACGATTCACAACGGGGGACTGTGTGGGAAGAAGCGATTATTTATTGTCCTAACGAGATTCAACTGGTTGCCCTTTCAGCAACTATTGCCAATAGTGGACAACTCACGGATTGGATTAACCGTACTCACGGCCCGACCAAACTGGTCTATTCAGATTTTCGTCCTGTGCCCTTACGGCATCATTTTTTTGCTAAAGGCTTAGTTCCCTTACTTAATGAACAAAAAACTAGCTTGCACCCAGCTTTACGCCCCATCAAAAAAACTGGAAACCGCGTCGAAACCCCAGACCCTAGACTTGTGGTGAGTAGCTTAGCTAATCGAGAAATGCTTCCTGCTATCTATTTTATTTTTAGTCGGCGTGGGTGTGATGAGGCACTCAAAAAATCTAGCGGTTTGAGTTTGGTTAATGAGGAAGAAAAGCGTAGACTCAAAGTTATTATTGACGAGTTTTGTCGCACCCAACCCGATGCAGTGCGCAGCAACCATTTGGAAGCCCTTTATAATGGCATTGCCGTCCATCATGCGGGAGTTTTGCCCCTCTGGAAAATGTTAGTTGAGCAGTTATTTCAACAGGGTTTAATTAAAGTTGTATTTGCAACTGAGACCCTAGCCGCAGGGATCAATATGCCTGCGCGTACTACCGTGATCGGTATGCTCTCTAAACGAACCGATACCGGACACCGCCAACTCAATCCCTCAGAATTTTTGCAGATGGCTGGGCGAGCCGGACGGCGCGGCATGGATAAAGTCGGGCATGTGGTGTTATTACCTAGTCCCTTTGAAGCCGCCTATGATGCTGCTCGCTTGGCTCTTGCCGAAAGCGACCCTTTAGTAAGTCAATTTACGGCGAGCTATGGCATGGTCTTAAATTTATTAGAACGTCATAATTTAGTAACCACGCGCACTTTAATTGAACGTAGCTTCGGACAATATTTATCGACCTTGCACCTGGCACCTTTTTATGAAGAAGAAAAACTTTTACAACAAGAACTCCAGCAACTAAACCAGCAGCAACCCCCAATTACAGCAGATGATTTAGAAAGTTATGAAAAGTTAAATCAGGATCTGCGCCAAGCGCGACGAGAGCTCAAAAATTTAGATAAAAAACAAAGTCAAACGCCACCTGTGCTGCTCCCCAAACCTTTAGGCAAGCTGATTTATGGTAGGTTACTGACAGTAAGTCACCCTAGGACACAGCAAATTCAAACAGCTATCTTTATTGAAGAAATTCCCTTTGACGAACCACTTTATGTATGTCTTAATCAAGATAATCAGTGGTTGCTCCTTGATCGTAAGCATATTCTCGTAAGCCATGATCAAAAAGTCAGTTTACCTAGGGGCTTGTTTGCCCCCAGCCGCTTGACTATGCAAGTAGGATCAACGCTTAAAGGTGATGATCAAACGCTAATTATTACTGAGCAGCTGCCAATTTTGGATGGAGCCATTCCGGCTGCGGTTATGATCAGTCATCAAGAAACTGTTTATTATTTAGAAAAGGAACTCGTTGCTCATCCGGCGCATCAAGTGCATCGGCGCACCTGGGAAAAGCATTTTGAGCGTTACCAAAAAATCGAGCGCCGTCTTGAATATATCCAAAAACAATTTGCCCAGCAGGGTCAATATTATTGGCTAGAGTTTCTCAAATTAGTGAATGTACTGACCCAAGCCGGCTTTGTCGAAGACGCATCTCCTACCAAAAAAGGCCATGTCGCAGCGGTATTGCGTGGGGATAACGAGCTGTGGCTAGGGCTAGCTTTGCTCTCGGGCGAACTTGATCATCTAACTCCGCCTCAGCTAGCGGCCTGTTGCTGTGCCTTGGTCAGTGAGCCACCCCGTCCCCAAAGTTGGGTCACCATGCTACCTTCGACAGCGGTTGAAGAGGCCGTCGAGGGCTTGCGTCATGTGCGTCGGGATTTACTCAAACGCCAACGGCAGCAAGAAGTCTTTTTACCTTGCTGGCTGGAGGTCAAATTGTGCGGTTTGGTGGAACAATGGGCTGGAGGAGCGAGTTGGGAGGAATTAGGGAGGATGAGCAATTTGGATGAAGGGGATTTGGTGCGGTTATTACGACGTACACTTGATTTTTTGCGGCAAATACCTTACGCTCCTAGCCTGTCCCCTTTGTTAAAACAGACGGCAACCCAAGCCCAAGTCTTGGTAGACCGATTCCCCATCCACGAGGTTGTTTAGGTGTGTTGCGTAGACTAATCAATCACAGTATTCACGCCCTACTTGGGTTAGCTTTGCTGGCCTTAGGTACTCAAAATGCTACCTGGGCTGCCACTGAAGTCCGCTTCGCGGTAGTGCGTGAAGCAGCAACAGAAAATGATCCCCAGTGGATGAAAGTCAAAGCGGCCTTGCGGGGGTTAAGTTTCCGTATCATCCCCCTGGCAGAATTAGATGAAACCAAATTACAGGGTGTGGCGGTCTTATTTTTACCTAATGTTAGGATCTTTAGCCCAACCGAAGTTGTAGCATTACAAACCTGGGTTACCAAAGGCGGCAAGCTCATCGTCAGTGGTTCTGTGGCTCAGGCCTCATCACCAGAAATACAACAACAACTACAAAGCTTGATCGGAGCGGCATGGATCGCAGACCTTGAAGTTGCAACAGACTTGGATTTAGATAGTCGCGCTGCTTTTTGGAAACGCTCTGATACCCGCAGCCTTGTTCAAGGCTCTGGGGTGCTACAAACTGGCACTCCAGCTTTGCCTACGATTGCACATTGGGATACGCCTCAGCAGACACCAGCCGTATTAGGCAACAACCGCATCACTTATCTGGGCTGGCAATGGGGCTCAGGCGGTAATACGATCACCTTTGACCGGGGCTGGCTTACGGCAACTGTAGAGAGTTATCTACCTGGTTTTGCGTCGCCTGTCAAAATTGAACCGGTCGAAATTTTTTCGATGCGGCAGGAATTAGCCAACTTAGTCGGTCGGGTTGAAAATATTGCTCGGACTAGTTCAGATAGTGAGGGTTTGTCTGCGGGTTACCAAGAAGCTATCAGTGAAGCTAAACAGGCTCTTGTGGCACTACCGCAGCTACTACGTGATGGGCAAGATGACGAAGCTCGGAGCACTTGGGAAAGCGCTATCGAAGGCATTTGGCGTAATTATCCAACTGGACAAACCGCAGCACCGCCGGAAGTACGGGCGATTTGGCTCGATCGCGGTACGATTGTCCGTGCTGGTTCTCTAGAAGGATTGCGTCCGATTTTTGAGCGTTTGGCGCGCTCGGGTGTCAATACGGTCTTTTTTGAAACCCTCAATGCCGGATACACGATTTATCCTAGCCAGGTCGCACCCGAACAAAATCCTCTGACTTTGGGTTGGGACCCACTAGCGGCTGCCATCATCCTGGCCCACGAGCGCAAAATGGAACTGCACGCTTGGTGCTGGACCTTTGCAGCGGGTAACTCCCGTCATAACCGCTTAATTAACCAGCCTGACACCTATCCAGGTCCTGTTTTAAGCCGCAATCCTAGTTGGGCGATGACCGATAGTCAAGGGAGTTCGCGCCCCCGTGGTCAAAATGAGTTTTGGCTAGACCCAGCAAACCCGGAAGTCCGCACCTATTTATTGCGGATCTACGATGAGATTTTGACCCATTATGATGTAGATGGCTTGCAACTAGACTATATTCGTTATCCTTTTCAAGGAACGGCAAGCTTTGGTTTTAGTCAGACATCGCGGTTGGCCTATCAGAGTCTAACTGGCTTTGATCCAGCTATTTTGAGCACTAGTCGTGATGTTTCTTTGCTCAAACTCTGGAATCAATACAAAACCCAACAAGTGAGTTCTTTTGTTGGCCAAGTAGCCCAACAAGTTCATCGGACTAAGCCTCAAGTATTACTTTCGGCTGCAGTCTATCCCTTTGAGAACCGTGAACGTATCACCAAGATTCAGCAAGATTGGGAGAGTTGGGCTAGTCGTGGTCAAGTAGATATGCTAGTACCGATGACCTACACGCTCAATACGCGGCGTTTGCAACAGCTCATTGCCCCCATTCTTAATCCTGTAGAAGTATCACCAGTGTTATTTTTGCCGAGTCTAAACTTACAGGAACTGCCCGAAGTTCAGCTGCGCGATCAGTTACAAGCGGTTCGTGATTTACCTTCAGGTGGTTATTCATTATTTGCAGCAGCCCATCTTAATGAAAATCAAAATGATGTACTCAATCGCGCTTCTTCTACTTCAGGACTGATTCCCTATCGCCAACCTTTGGAATCGATACAGGAACGGTTTCGGCTTTTGGCGGCTGAGTGGGAATATTTATATAAGCACAATGAAATCGCCCTATCTGCTGACATGATTGGTCAATGGCGACAAAACACAGCGCAGCTTCAGGATACATTTAATCATCTAGCTGATCGGCCTTCACTCCCCAAAATTACCAAAGCCCGCAACGAAATTGTCCGCTATCGCGCGAGTCTCAAAACTTGGCTAAAGACGGATCGCAATGAAGATAACACTTACCGCAATCAAAGCTGGGATAATCGGTTGGCGGGTATGGATGGATTATTGCGATATAGTGAGATGGTCTACCCTAGACTAATCGCGCGACGGTAAGTCCAGTAGGTCAAGTTGTTGCGGTAGATCAAGTTTTGTAGGTTGGGCAATTTTGTAAGCTAATTTTTTAAAGTCATCATATACTTTTTGGGTGGCGTAGGAATGACTTCCAATGGCTCCATCAGCGGGTTTGAGCTTAAACATTGGCTTGTGGGCAGCTTGAGCCATTGGCATTAGACTTTGATAATTTTTGAGTAGGGCTAGACATTCAGGGTCTTGGGCAACCGTGATGTTATTATCAATGGCTTGTTCGAGTAAATCATGACGATAGATATTAGGAATTTGTTCGATCCAATGACCATGGGCTTTAGCTGGACGGTCAGAACGCACGGTATGTTGCATAACAGTATAGCCAACTGGTTTCATATCACCTTTTGGTAGTGGTAAGTCAGCAGCAGGGTTTTTACTAATGCGGCTTTGCCAGTCTCTGCGCCAACGGCGTAGAGTGGGTCCGAGATTGCGCAAGCCTTGTAATGAAAAAAGATCAGGTGAGAGTGGTACAACCACATAGTCAGCAGCAATGAGCGCAGTTCGGTTAATAGCGCCTAAATTAGGTTCTAAATCCATTAGGATTACGTCAGCATGATGCGTCTTAGCGCCCATTTGCATCACGCGCCAGAAGGCTGAAGTTACCCGAGATCTTTAATACGGTCAGTTAATTCAGCCCCCTCAAGGCGCAAAAATTGAATATAGGCGCTAAGGATAAAATCTCTTGGCTCCCGACCAATTACTAAAATTCCCACATTAGTTGGAAAAAGGGGGAAAGACACTGTTATAAACCGTAATGATTTTAACTTGTCTTCAAGAGAACGCTGATTTTCGCTAAGGATATCTTGATGTATGGATGCTCTTAGATAAGTATTCTGAAAAAACTCTCAGTCTAAATCTTCTAGACCAGCGTAAGCAACTGCTTGTAAATCAAAGGGTAAGTCTTTAGCCCGTCGCTTTTCTGCTAATTGTCGTTCTTCTTGTAGCATGGCGATAGCACGACGCGGGTCAACTCTGACCCAAGTTCGTCCTTCATAGCTGACAGGGGGTGCATCAGCTGGCTGTACGATAATAACCGCGACTTCACATTGATTCAAAACTCTCTTTTGAACGATCATCGCGGGCAATGGCAAGATTTTGCCATCGTCACGAATGCCCGCAGGCTTAAGTAAAAATAGATCATTAATATCTAGTTTTGCACACTTGCCATTGTTATGAACGCCAATAAATATAACGCCCGGTTGCTGATGATTTGGTAAATCATTAGCAAAAGCACAAATAGCTTGACAAACTCGATCTCGATCCGTAAATGTGGCTTTGCACCCTACACGATCAGACTCGATATCGGCAAAGAGAGACTCTAATTCATGATCATCCACCAAAATTTCCAGCGTGCCTTAGAAACACTCTACACTTTTATTATGCAATGCTATTATTCTTAATTCTTCAAACCAGTGCCTACAATGGAAAACAGTGAACTTGCCGAATCATGGACGACAAAAAAGCGATTTATTTCCGTAACGGCTTGATTGGACTAGCGGTGTTGCTGCTCGGTGGCGGACTTTATCAGGCCACAGTTGAAGACATGAGCCGAGTTACGCCCGAACAACTCGCCCAACGCGCTACACCCTATGAACAAGCCCGAACCAATGGTCGCCCGACTCTGCTGGAGTTTTATGCGGATTGGTGTGTTAGCTGCAAACTGATGACCCCGACTATTGCCAAGTTAGAAAAGCAATTCCGTAGTAAAGTCAATCTCGTCGTGCTCAATGTCGACAACCCCAAATGGTTACCCGAATTGCAGCACTATCAAGTAGACGGTATTCCCCATTACGTGCTGCTTGGGGCTGATGGTCACATCAAAGGTAACGTCATTGGTGAACAAACCGCTGACTTATTTGCCGCTAATCTGCAAGCTCTAGTAGATAATAAACCCTTACCCTACGCCCGCCCTAATCCCGGACAGGTCTCGACCTTTACGGCACCTAAGGCACCGACTGCTGTACAATCACGTGATCATAGTGCGCCTTCTTAGGTACGTGGTAGATGCACATAATAGTCATAACGGCGTTCTGAGTCAGTGAGGATACGCTTCTCAAAAGTTGTAGGCATAGCCGCCATAAAAGTTTCGGAACCTGCGCCAGCAGCAGCGATTTCATTTTCCACATAGCGCCAATTAAACGTGGTGCCTTGCGGTGTAGTAAATAACGATTGGGCAGGTTGATTACCTTCAATGGTGGCGGTTTTTACATTTAATAATGGAAAATAACGCTTAACCAACGTCGGGATATCTGGCACAGGATGACTACGCAACAAAACTCGCCAATTAGCAAACGTGTCTTGGGAGTAACCTGCATGATTGGCACCTGTCAGTACCACTAACTTCTCAGTGGGATGCGTACGCAGAAACTCCAATACATGATGGGCTAATTGAAAATTACGGTTTTCGGTGATAAAGCCGCTACTCGCTAAGGGAGATTGTGCACTCTGACCAATGCCTAAGGGACGAATACCCAAACTTACTAAACGATTGACGAGTGCAACATAGGGCTTAGGATCTTTCCAGAGTAAGCGGCTTGCCAGAGCAGTTTGGTTTTTGGGCTGGTAGTGATCCAAGAAATCCTGATCATCGGCTGAGACAAATTCGAGGCCAAAAGTACGAAAACCTAACTCTTTCAACAGTTCTAACTGACTTGACAGGTAATCTTTAGTGGCTTGCTCATCGTGACGTTCACCCAAAAATACTACATTAGCACCCCTAAAAATTGCTGCGAGATCAAGGGGCTGGCGTTGGGGAAAGACAACTTGCATAAAGCGGTCAACACTAACATTACGCTCCTCAAGATTTTGGGTACGGTAAAATTCCATAAATAAACTGCCCTGTCGTGGAGCTTTAGCAAAATCCTGAAGTTGGGTTTGTACTTGAGTGAGATTTGTTTGTTGACAATATTTCAAACATTGTTGGGCAATTGGTAAGAATTGGTGAGGTTGCGCTAGTTGGGTGGCAATCAACTGCTCCATGACCGCCAAATCTTCAGCTGTAGGCAGTGTAAAGGCACTCAAAAAAGGATAATCTGCGGCATAAAGGATGTCTTTGTTATCGCGGCAATAGACTAAGAATTTCACCTGTCCGGTTTTTTGATCCCCAAAAGACTGCAACATGCGGCCACGACTTAAAAAAACTTCACAGAGAGTCAGCGACTGTGCCAAAAGCGGCTGGGTCAACAATGCCGCACCGCTTAATTTTAGCCAAGCACGCCGCCGGATTTGAGCCATGGTTACTGTCCAGAGAAATATTTTGGCTAGCATAACCTACTTATTTTGTGCACGCCCTAACCCAATATTTCAGACAATAAAATCCGAATCTTTACCTTGGGCGGCTTGGTGACTACGGGCATCATGATAGAGGTCTTCGAGGGTAATACTCTCTAGAGCTTCACGTAGCCGAAAATCTAAACGCCGCCAAAGAGCCAAGGTCACCCAATCCGTTGAAGCCTCCGCCTCAGCGCGCCATTTATCACTTAGGGCTTGGTGATCGCCGACAGCACGCAATACCGCACCAAGAGTAATTTGCGATGGTACGCCCTTGAGATGGTATCCGCCTTTGGGTCCGCGCACGGTGCTTACTAGCCCAGCTTGACGCAGTTTTATGAGAAGTTGTTCTAAGTAAGGTTGCGGAATATGTTGGCGCTCGCTGATCTCGCGCTGAGAGATGGGACGCTCTGAGGCGTTCAACATCAAGTCAAGTAAGGCTTTGACGCTATAGTGTCCACGGGTCGTTAGGCGCATTGCAACTTTAACTTTCTAAAGATTTCTTAACAAAAATCACAGGCTTTAACAACCATGTTAGATTACAGGATGCATAGAGCAATAACTCCGCTGCTGCTGGGAGCGACTCATGAGTAAGGTGTACGACTGGTTTCAAGAACGGCTGGAAATCCAAGCCATTGCGGATGATGTAACTACAAAATACGTGCCGCCCCATGTGAACATTTTTTATTGTTTGGGGGGGATCACCCTAATTTGTTTCCTCCTCCAATTTGCCACGGGCTTTGCAATGACCTTTTATTACAAGCCCACCACTACCGAAGCCTTTTCTTCGGTTGAGCACATCATGAACGAAGTCAGCTTTGGTTGGCTAATTCGTTCGATCCATCGTTGGAGTGCCTCCATGATGGTACTTGCCATGATTCTCCATGTATTCCGTGTTTATTTGACAGGTGGTTTCAAAAAACCCCGTGAGTTGACTTGGGTAACAGGCGTTGCCTTGGCAGGTCTAACGGTTAGCTTTGGTGTAACTGGTTATACTCTGCCTTGGGATCAAGTTGGTTTTTGGGCAGCCAGTATTGTAACGGCTGTTCCCGGCGCTATCCCTGTAGTTGGCCCCACCGTAGTTGCTCTTTTGCAGGGTGGTCCTGGTGTTGGTCAAGAAACTCTAACCCGCTTCTATAGTGCGCACACTTTCCTGCTACCCTGGTTAGCAACTGTGTTTATGCTGTTACATTTTTTGATGATCCGCAAACAGGGAATTTCTGGTCCCCTGTAAAACCACCCAAGTTAAGGAGTTGACGACCATGGTTATGAAACACCCTGACCTCCAAGACCCCGAATTACGGGCGTTATTGGAACAAGATATGGGTCACAACAAATACGGTGAGCCTTTCTGGCCCAACGACGCCTTGATTTTTGGCGTGGTGATCCTCGGAACAATCGGTAGCATCATTGCAATGGCTATCCTTGACCCGGCTAAGCTCGGCGAACCCGCTGATCCTTTTAATACGCTTAATCCGATTTTGCCTGAGTGGTACTTTTACCCGGTCTACCAAATTCTGCGTGTCGTTCCCAACAAATTATTGGGTGTAGCCATGATGGCTGGTCTACCTTTGGGTATTTTGCTAGCGGTTCCCTTTGTCGAAAACGTCAACAAGTTCCGTAATCCCTTCCGTCGCCCTGTAGCTATGGCTGTATTCCTATTTGGAACAGCTGTGACGCTGTATTTGGGTGCTGGTGCTACGATTCATGACCTTGGCAAATCCTTGACCTTAGGTTTGTTTTAGTCTCACCAAACTAAACTTCAAGACAGAATCTCTCAGCTGATGGGGGATTCTGTTTTTTGTAAGACCCCATTGACCCCATGAAATGCGCTATCATTTTTCTAATTTCTGGTGAGGATTAGACTCTATGCAAATTACTGTCGTAGGTTCTGGGTATGTGGGCCTGGTAACGGGTGCTTGTCTAGCTGAGACTGGGCATCACGTAACCTGTGTTGACAATAATGAAGCAAAAGTGGCCTCTCTTAATGAAGGACGTATTCCTATTTATGAACCGGGTTTAGAAGCAATTGTACGGCGTAACAATGAGGCAGGGCGTTTAGTATTTACAACGGATATTAGTCTTGGCCTGAGGGACTCTCAGATCATTTTTATTGCGGTTGGCACGCCCGCTTTACCCACCGGAGAAAGTGACCTGCGTTATGTCGGGGCTGTAGCCAAAAGTATTGGTGAGCATCTAGATGATAGCTATCGCGTCATTGTCAATAAATCTACCGTACCGATTGGATCAGGAGATTGGGTCAGGATGTTGGTGCTTGAGGGCGCCAAAGCATCAAGCCTGGTGACTGTAGGTGGTGGTGAGACAACGATTACACCGAGTTTTGACGTGGTCAGTAATCCAGAATTTCTCAAGGAAGGAACGGCGGTCTGGGATACCTTTAATCCTGACCGGATTGTCGTGGGTTCAGATAATGTCCGGGCGATTGACCTGATGCGTGAGCTGTATACGCCAATTATCGAACGGAAGTTGGCTGAGAACCCGCAAGCGGCTCCTGTCCCCTTTGTGGTCACGGATTTGGCCTCCGCAGAGATGATTAAGTATGCAGCTAATGCTTTTTTGGCAACTAAAATCAGTTTTATCAACGAAGTCGCGAATATTTGTGAGCGCGTCGGAGCCGATGTCTCCCAAGTCGCCTATGGTATCGGTCTAGATCAACGCATCGGACAAAAGTTTCTGCAAGCGGGCTTGGGCTGGGGTGGCTCTTGTTTTCCTAAAGATGTCTCGGCGTTGATTCATACAGCCCATGATTATGGCTATGAGACACGTTTACTCAAGGCAGTAGTGGAGACCAACAAAAGCCAACGCATCCGCGTTATCGAAAAACTCCAGCACGAACTCAAGGTTCTCAAGGGCAAGACTGTGGGGCTGCTAGGATTGACTTTTAAACCGGATACCGATGACATGCGCGATGCTCCAGCTTTGACACTGATCGAGCTACTCAATAAACTCGGTGCTCGGGTCAAAGCCTTTGATCCGATTGTGTCGGCCTCAGGTATCCGTGAGGGTTTATCCAACGTTATCGTCGAGACGGATGCTTATCGTCTGGCTGAGACCTGTGATGCCCTCGTCTTAGTTACGGAATGGAAGGAATTCCGTAATCTCGATTTTGAGAAACTTGCTCAGTTGGTCAATCGTCCCTTGCTGATCGATACGCGCAATTTTCTGGATCGTCAGGTGCTAACTAAGGCTGGCTTTTATCATGTGGGCATGGGCAGGTAAGGCATGGCGTGGCTAAATCTATGGTGCAAATTCGTCCGGCAATGCTCACGGATATCAATTTACTGCTGACCTTTATCAAGCACAAAGCAGAGTTTGATCGGGTTACTGGTAGCTTTAGTGAAGTCTTACAGGCTGATGAACAAGGTTTAGCTGAGACGCTATTTAATAAAACACCTTTTGCAAGCGTGCTGTTTGCTGAGGTGGCGGATTTGACAGTGGGTTTTGCACTCTATTACTTTCGCTATTCATCATTTCGGGCGCGGCCTAGTCTTTGGCTCGATGATCTCTATGTGGAAGAACAAGAGCGTAGTCATGGGGTGGGTTCGGCTTTGCTAAGACGATTGGCACAAATTGCTCAAGAGAACCACTGCTGGTGTTTGGCTTGGAATGCTCATGTTAATAATCCGCGTGCTGTCCACTTTTATCAGCGGATGGGAGCTGAAATTGTTGATCAGTATGGTGATATTTTAACTTTACAGGCTTTGCCTGAGGTGATCCTTCAAGGCTAACCAAAGTGTGGCTTTATCTCAATCAAAACTCGTGGCCTCTAGACTAGATCCGCAAAACCTGTCTTACTTTTTTTGGTAGCCTTGGTGACCTGATCCTCATTGATTGCCCAGCTTCAATCGCATCGTCATCTCTTAAAAGCTGGAGGAATTCATCTATGCCCCAAAGCAGCACAAACTTCAACAGACTTACCACAATGCGATCAGATATAGTGATAGAGCAATTCTGCGGTTGCACCTATGTTCAAACCTTGTCATCTGTTGAGCCTGTTAGTTTTATGTTCTTCACCCCTGATGGCGCAAACACTAGGCGATATCAATGGTGATCGTCAGGTTACACAAGCCGATATCACCGCTTTAGATAATTACCTCAAAGGTAGCGGACTGCTCACCGATAGCCAAACCCGCCAAGCTGACTTTAACGGGGACGGCACCGTAGATGCGCGGGATCAAGAGCTGTTACGTCAACAACTGACACCTGCGCCCCAAGCCGCCGCCCCAACACAAGCAGCTAACCCAGATGAAACTGCCGATGCAGATCTCGGTACCCCCGTCCAAAACACCAAAATCAAACAAGATCAAGTCCTCTGGTCTCACGAAGATACCTGGCGAGCTTGGTCAGCTGAGGCATTCCCATTACGGGTTTATATGGAAGACATACCCGAGACCATGCAAGATGCCAAAAATGTCCAAAGAGACTACAGCAAGGCCATTGATGATGCGATCACCAGTTGGAATAAAGTTGGCATTCAGGGCAAAACAGTTTTTGAGCGTACCGATAAGCCCGAAGAGGCGCAAGTCTCGATCACCTGGAAGGCCGAAGAACCCAAGAGTGCTGCGGGAACTGCCACTCCCCAAGTACAAGGTTTTCTCAAAACCAATAGTCTTTTCGCTGAAATTGTTCACACAAACATCACACTCTGGACGCTCATCCGCAAAAAACGAGTCATCCCCACTAGTTTGTTAGGGTTTTTCTTACCAATCCCGGCGATGGATATCCCTCTTGAAAATGTAGAAACCCGTCCTGGTGGCGACCTTCATGGCATCGTTGTCCACGAACTCGGTCATGCCTTAGGGCTAGAACACAACAATAATCCTAAAGATGTGATGTATCCCCAAGAAAGTCCTGGCGGATTTATTCTATTGGGTCTTGAGTTTCATCCCGGTCAAGGCTTAACCCAAGCTACGATTGATCGCCTAGGAGTCCAATATGCCATGGCTTGGAATAAGAATTTTAGACCAACTACACTAAATAACTCGTCGGTGCGGCCTGCGGCTGTGCTCCTACGTCCTAACGGTCTAGTTGATGCCGCTGCTCTAGGTAAAACAGACCAAGTTGAACAACTACTGAGTCAAGGTACTAATATTGATGCCCAAGATGAGCAGGGCTGGACAGCTTTGATTGCTGCGGCCTCAGAAGGACAAACTGCTATGGTCAAATTCTTACTTGCCAAAGGCGCTGATGTTGCCCTCAAGGATAAACACGGCTACACCGCCCTCACTTATGCCAAGTCTGCCAATCACCCCGATGTCACGCGTTTGTTGACCCAAGCCCGTCCTGCTACCCCCTAGCCATCAGTTCCTTTACACTAGAAAGAAGTCCTTTGCCTGAGCCTACCCAATGAAATACCTTACATCTTGGCTAATTTTTACGGCCTTCTTTTTAGTCCCAACCGTTCAAGCCCAAACTGCCACAGCAAAAATTAGTGGCCCTGATATCACTGGAACCGCTTTACTCGTCCAACAAACCGATGGCACAGTACGTGTCACGGTCATAGTCAAGGGTGATCCTAAGACATTAACGCCAGGTTTGCATGGTATCCATTTTCATGAAGCAGGATTATGTGAAATGGCACTAACCCCCGCCTTCAGTTCTGCCAAAGGTCATTTTGATCCTGGTCCCTCTGGCTCATCCACGCCTGTGGAGGCCAACCACCCCTATCACCTCGGAGACTTACCTAATCTGCTGGTCAACGAAAACGGTGAGGGCAAACTACAAACTATTACCAGTCGCATTACGCTAAGCGAAGGGCCGCTGAGTATTTTTGATAGTAACGGCACAGCCTTGATTATTCATAAAAATCCTGATCTCATGAAAGCCATGGGCACCGCTCCAGAAGCCGGGGGCGGACGTCTCGCCTGTGGGGTACTTGAAAATAAGATTGAGAAGTAAAATACAGAGCTTTTGAGCAGTTATTACAGAATCAGCCCTAACTCTTGGCTTTAGGTCAGCATTCATAGCCTAATGAGCCTGATCAGCTATTGAAATCACGTACCATAAACCCCTACACTTTGGGAGGACGTATGATAGGGGATGCTCGTGGAAAAGACGCTGGGTTTAGAAATTATTGAAGTTGTCGAACAAGCAGCTATTGCCTCGGCACGCTTGATGGGCAAAGGTCTCAAAAATGAAGCCGATGGCGAAGCGGTTGCAGCAATGCGTACTCGCATGAACCAAATCAATATGCGCGGACGGATCGTCATTGGTGAAGGCGAGCGCGATGATGCCCCGATGTTATTTATTGGCGAGGAAGTGGGAATTTGTACCCAGCCTGATGCCGCCAACTTTTGTCGCTTGGATGAGCTGATCGAGATTGATATTGCTGTCGACCCTTGCGAGGGTACCAACTTAGTAGCTGAAGGACGTAATGGCTCGATGGCCGTCCTTTCGATTGCCGAAAAAGGCGGTCTTTTTCATGCACCTGACCTGTATATGCAAAAACTCGCTGCACCTCCGCAAGCCAAAGGTAAAGTAGACCTCGACTATTCCGCCACCAAAAACCTCCAGATTTTGGCTGAATGCTTAGATTTGGCGATTGATGATTTGGTTGTAATCGTAATGGAACGCCCCCGCCATGACAAGCTAATTGAAGAAATTCGTAGCACTGGCGCACGGGTCAAATTGATTTCTGATGGCGATATTTCCGCTGCTTTGTCTGCGGGTATCAATGGCACGGGTGTTCACGCGCTGATGGGTATTGGTGCAGCACCTGAAGGGGTGATTTCGGCGGCAGCCCTGCGCTGCTTGGGTGCGCATTTTCAAGGCCGTCTGATCTATGACCCGGATGTCGTCAAAACGGGCTTGCTCTCAGGTAGCAAAGAAGAGATTAAAAAACAATTGCTTGATATGGGTATCACCGACCCCGATAAAGTCTACGATGCCTCAGAACTTGCTTCCGGTAAAAATCTATTATTTGCCGCAACGGGTATCACCGATGGCGACTTTATTAAAGGTGTCCGGTTTTTGGGCGGTGGGATGCGCACGCAAACTATGGTTATCTCTAGCCAGTCCAAAACCATTCGTTTTGTAGATACGGTTCACATGAGCGATATGGACAAACATGCACCTTTCCACTTGATCTAAGATTTGACTTTACAGGATGCGGCTAGAGCATCTGCTTTAGCCGCTTTTTCTATTTGAGAACTGCGATGTCCCTTAGTCTTGATGTTCAGATCCTGGTTGCAAGTCCAGTTACAGAAGCGATGTGGCAGTCTTGGTTTCAGGCTTGGTGGTTAGCCTGTAGCGCTACTGATTTTTTGATCTGTCCGCTGCCTACTGAGAGTGAGCTAACGCTACGCTTGACTGATGCTCAAGAAATGCAGGAATTAAACCGTACTTGGCGTGGTCTAGATAAACCGACCGATGTCCTTTCATTTGCAGCCCTAGAAGACACGATAGTATTACCCAAACAAGCCGTAATCTATCTAGGTGACATTGCCATTGGTGTCCCTGTGGCCCAAACGCAAGCTTTACAAGAAGGTCATAGTCTAGAACTTGAGCTGGCTTGGCTGGGCAGTCATGGTTTTTTACACTTGTTGGGCTGGGATCATCAAGATCCAGTGAGTCTTGAGGCGATGATCACCCGTCAGTTAGGGCTACTCACAAATATTGGTTTGAGTTACGAGTTTAGGCTATGAGAGAGCCGAGCGGCTGCTTTCATAGCGCCTCGGTGAGCCAGTTTTGGACTTTTTTGAGGGCGGCCCAATCAGGTTTGCGGGTGAGGCCATCGTTGATACTTTCAGAAACTTGTTGCAGCTGATCTTTATCAAAACCGAGGATTTGGATAGCTTGTTCCATGTATTCACGTACGCCTTTTTGCTTGTTTTCGAGCATGGCAAGTACAAGATTGATACGTGCTTGGGCATCCATCGGGCCTAGGGGAACTGCTTTTTTGGCAGCATCGAGAGCCGATTTTGGTTGATTGTTGAGCAGGTAGAGCCAACTGAGACAAGTCCATGCAGCGCAGTTTTTGCTTTCGCGTTGGGTGATTTCTTTAAAGATTGGTAGCACTTCGCTAAGGGGAGCAGAATTGGTATAAAGTTCCATTCCCTGGTCAAATAAGGCCGTTACTTCGCTGGCAGTCATGGGTAAATCGTAGGCAACATCTCCATTTTGTCACTTTTTGGGATAGCAAAAAATCTTAACTCATCATTAGGGCTTCGGAGTCGCCAAAAAGTGTTACTACTTACCGTAACCACAGTACTCAATACGCTATCAGGTGAATAAAAAGGTCGTCTTTCTTAATAGAGAGTTTTGGCAAAATAGCAGTCAGATTAACAACGCAGGCAGTAATTTTTGTAAAAAAGTTAGATTTCTCTTGTCATAAAGACGCTATTTGGATCTTTAATATAGCTATCAAACGGCTCACAATAGGTGAATCCGAAACTTGCGTATAGATTGTGTGCAGGCACAAAAGCTGCCATTGATCCTGTTTCTAGGCTGAGTCGGCTATAGCTACGACGCTGGGCTTCTGCAATCATGTGGCTTACAGCAATTTTCAAGTGAAAGAGCTATATTAATTGGACTAAATGGAGAGGGTGATGGGAAAACCATATTCAGTGGATCTGCGCCAACGGATTTTAGCTGCCTACTTCAATAAAGAAGGCTCACAACGAATAATTGC